>JAXJQQ010000035.1:0-36375 GCA_036311065.1 Acutalibacteraceae bacterium
CCGCTCATATTTTCATAAACAGGAATTGAAAATGTAATTGAATAATCAAGCATACCCAAGGCAGCGTAAGATGCATAAGTTGTATATCCCTGAGACAGAGCCCCAGTAAGATTGGTCATATATTGATGCGAAAAAAGCTTATAACTACTTTCAGGGTTAACATTGAACCTTTGGAGGTATCCGGTATACTGCCCTTTTGCTATATATTCTTCGCTGAGAAACTGCGCACCACCCATAATAGATTTTTCAGGCGTGGTCCAGGGACGGCCATAGGTAGTACTGCCTGAGCTTCCGCCCTTTGCCCAAAGGAGCCCTCTCTTTATGGCGCCTTCGCCGTCAGTAGCACCTATATTGTAAAAATTGTAAATACCGGGATATGTGGGGTGATCACCGTAAATACTGTAGCTTCCGTCCGAGCCGACTTCATTCAGGATTTTTGAAGCAATATAACAGGGATTTATGTTATATTTCTTACCTGCTGCATAAATAACATCTGCATAGGTTTTATCGGTTTTAATAGTTGTCAGCTTGTCGTTCTTTTCGTCATATTTAAGATATGTGATTTTTGATTTTGACATGAAGGAGCCTTTAAGTACTCTTTCAATCATTTCAACGGTATAATTCTCGTTAAATTCAAGCACTTCAAACTGAAAAATACCATCTTCTGTTAAAAAGTTTCTTGGATCTATAAAATATTCAACAGCGAATCTGTTGGCCTGAACAAAACCGCCATCCTTAGCATCAAAAGTACCGTCAACAGGGTTGTAGTCATCCCTATCGTGGCTTTTCCATATTTTACTTGATGAAGAAGACTGCACAAGTGATTTTGAGCCGTATTCACCGTCAATTACATCGACCCAATCCAGATTGGTAGCAAAAGGAATAAACTGCCATTTAGGGTATTTTTCGTGTAGGTCTCTTAAATATGGCTTATAGCTTTCAGGAAATGAAGATATACTCTTTTCAAATTTGTCATCTGCAGAATATGCAAAAAAAGATAAAAGCAACAGCATAATAACACCCGTCAACAATGCAGTTATACATTTAATGCTTCTGTTACTTGCAACTTTCATCTTTTTCACTTCCGTTCTGAAAATTTATAATTCCTAATTATTTAAGAAAGGACACTCCGCCGAGAATATCAAGAATATTCTTTTCCTGTTTAACTTCATTCTTTTCAACTGAAGAGTTTGCTTCACTATTAACACTACAACTGAAAGAGCTTACAGCTTTAAGAATTGATGTAACCTTATCTTCAGACTCAGCAAGAGATAAGTTTTCTTCAACCTCATAATCAACTATTCCCAAATCAGTGTGGGGCTCATCGTTTTCAACAATTACATTGTTTTCTGTAACCTTAATCATAAAATCACTAAGATTTTTGCAAAGCTCATCCGCAACACAGCGAAGCTTGCGTGTTGCTTCATTAATATCGGAAACAGGATTGGTATCTTCTGCTGTTTCTTCAATCATCTCTGTCATTTCATCCTCAGAAGGTACAGAAACCGCTTCATAAGCTTCTTCAAGCTCTCTGATTTTTGAATTGAGCTGATCAACAGTTGATTCAACCTCTTTTTTGTAATCAAAAAACTCATTTTTCATTTTTTCAATATAGCTTATTACATCTTCTCTGTTAAATCCGCCAAATGCCGCTCTGCGGAATTTATTAAAATTGTTTTCCATTGTTTTCACTATCCCTTTTTTAACAAATTTATTCATTATAATTTTAACATAAAAGAGATAAGAATTGCAACTATATTGAAAAAATTGTTATCTTTGTTATATAATATATCTGTGAAGTTGAGGTGAAATCAATGAAAAACATAAATGACAATTGGAAACATATAATTAACAAGCTCGAAACTGACGGTTACGAGGCTTACCTTGTAGGCGGTGCTGTAAGAGATATTATTATGAATAAAATTCCGAATGATGCCGATATTACAACAAACGCCACTCCGCTCGAAGTTAAAGAAGTGTTCAGTGAACACACAACAATAGACACAGGAATAAAACACGGTACCGTTACTGTTATTTTTGAAGGAACACCCTTTGAAGTAACCACATACAGAACAGAATCAAACTACAGCGACGGCAGACATCCCGACAAGGTAACCTTTTCAAAAAACATCAATGACGACCTTTCGCGCCGGGACTTTACAATGAACAGCATTGCATTTAATCCGGAAAGCGGTTTTGTTGATCCATTTGGCGGACAAAAAGATATAGAAAATGAAATTATTCGCTGTGTCGGGAATCCTACAGAAAGATTTGCTGAGGATTCACTGAGAATTCTCCGTGCTATGAGGTTTTCATCGGTGCTTGGCTTCAGAATTGAAGAGGAAACAGAAAGAGCTATGTTTGATTGCCGAGAGCTGCTGAAAAATGTTTCTTGTGAAAGAGTATACACTGAACTTACAAAGCTTTTATGCGGTATAAATGTGAGTCAGGTTCTTATTAAATATTCAGAGATCATAGCTGTTGTCATACCTGAAATCAAGGATATGAAAGGCTTTAATCAGCATAATTTTCATCACAAATACGACCTTTTAGGTCATACGGCAGCAGTTACACAGAACATATATCCTAAGGTGCATCTTCGCCTTGCTGCCTTTCTTCACGATGTTGCAAAGCCTCTTTGTATGAGTTTTGATGAAGATAATGTAGGCCACTTTTACGGTCATCCGTCCATGGGAGCCAAAATTGCCGATGAAATTCTGAAAAGACTTAAAAGTGATAACCGCACAAGAGAAGCCGTAATAACACTTATAAAGCTTCACGATAATCCGATAGAAGAAAGTGAAAGAATAATTAAAAGAAAACTAAGAACAATAGGAAAGGATTTGCTTTTTGATCTTATTGAACTGCAACGTGCTGACACCTCGGGCCTTGCAGATGAATTTCACACAAGATTTGAGCATTTTGACAGACTTATCACCCTTACGGAAAAGATAATTACACAAGAAGAATGCTTTAGTCTGAAAAATCTTGATATAAACGGAAATGATATAATAGCACTTGGGTATTATGGGAAAAAAATCGGTGAAATTCTGAACATTCTGCTTGATGCAGTAATTGACGGTAAGACAGAAAATAATAAAGAACAGCTTATAGAATATATTAAAAGGAACGGATTATGATTAAATCCGTTCCTTTATTATAAACAATGATTATTCAACAATATAAACCTTTACTCCGTGTGAAGGTACAGCTGCAACAATTTCCTTTGAATTTTCTGTTGATTTTTCTTCCCATACTTCGGTAACCTTGTAACAGTCCTTTACAGGAAGATTAAGGTAGCCTAAGTTATTAAGATTACCGAGACTTACCTTAGCACTCTTTTCACTGCCTGCCTTGTTAAACACACAAACGGCAACCCTGGAATTTTCAAGAGGTTTGACAAGAACATCAACAATACCTGTTTTTATTCTGCGGCACTGCACACCAAGAGAGTCCTGATTAATAGCTATCATCTGCTTATTGGTAAGAATCTGATAAACCTTGCTGTCTGTATCAACTGTTCCGTCAGGTTTAATAAATTTTCTTACATCGTTACCCAGAATAAGAGGAGCATTCATCATACACCACAGACTGAAATGACTCTTATTTTCCTCATGAGTAAGACTACCGTTACCCACTTCAAGCATATCAGGGTCATTCCATCCGCCGACCGTTGCGTATTCGGCAAGTCTTACATTATGTTCATAAATCAAAGATACACTTTTCCAGTTAGCCTGAATATCTCCGGTTGTTCTCCAGAGATTACCTGCTTCTGCACCCCATTTATAAGGACGGTTAAAGCCCCACTCGCAAAGTGAATAGATAATCGGCTTTTCGGGAACACCGTTTTCTTCTGCGTATTTTTTTGTTGCACGCTTGAGCTCACGGCCCATAAGCTTATACTGAATAGCAGCACTGTCCATACGGGAGCCTACCGGGTTTGACAGAACAACAGTATTGAAGCCTTCTTCAAGATTAACGGTTGTCTGAAGCTTACCTTCAGCTGTCCAGTTCTTTTTACCCGCACAGTAAATATGATATTCATCATGACCATTGATTACAGCCATAATGAATTTTTCTTTTCTTGCATCTTTTCTGATATCAATATTAAGGATATACTCACCTTTTTCGGGAGCTTCTACCTCAACAGTTATACTACCGTTTCCACCGTCAAGTCCGTCAACATAATTTTTAGTTTCTACTGAATCATCAGGAACTATTCTTGCAAGACCTTTAAGTTGCATTTCTTTTGATGTAAAATAAGCAAAAGGTTTACCCTCGCCTTCTTTTGCGAAGGATACAGCAACAATTCTCGGAGCATCAGAAGGAATAGGAACATTATGGCAAAAATCATATTTAAAATATTCAACTCCCCAGGAAGCGAAAGTTTCAGCATCAATTCTTTCGTGACGAAGGCTTGCAGGGTAATCCTCGCATGTAAAAGTACCGTTTGAAGAATAAATGCCGAGCTTTACTCCCCTTTCGTTCACATAATCAGCAAGAGCCTTAATTCCGCTCGGAAAAGTGATTTTATCGCACTGAAGCTTACCGTCAGCGTCACGGCTTGAACCCTGCCAGCAGTCATCAATATTAACATAAACGTAACCGGCGTCAACAAGACCGCTTTTATGCATAGCATCAGCTATTTCCTTGATAAGCTCCTCACTAATTTTGTTTCTGAAAAGATTCCAGCTTGACCATCCCATTGGAGGAGTAAGTGCAACACCGTTGTTATAGCCTCTTTCAGCACACTGGGTAAGTCTGAGTTTATTAAACGCTTTTTTTACACTGCAAACGGGACAAAAGGTTTTTTCATTGATTTTTTTTGCAGCAACACCGACTCCGGCCGTTACACCTGCTGCTGCGGCAGCCGCAATAGTTTTTTTGACATTCATAATTATTCTCCTTTATAATAATTCATTAATTCTTATCTCTTTAATTTTTCTTATAAGCATTTCAGCAGCAATAACATTTGATTCCGCTCC
Source organism: Acutalibacteraceae bacterium (assembly GCA_036311065.1). Taxonomy (GTDB): domain Bacteria; phylum Bacillota; class Clostridia; order Oscillospirales; family Acutalibacteraceae; genus UBA6857. The sequence goes on from JAXJQQ010000035.1 coordinate 4,986, forward strand.
CGGGTGACCGTTAACCGCAACAGGATTTTCACCCATTTTGAATTCAATCATCATTGCCTCAACTCTGTAATCTCCTGAATTAATTCTGTAATCAGAAACAGCTTTCTCAATCATCGGATACAGTGAGTTATTCATATCACCAAGAACACAAAGTATATATGAATCAGGATTTTTATTCCTTACAAATTTAATAAAATCATAATAGCTTTCATAAAACGCTTCTCTACGCTGACTGGTACCGCAATAAGAAGCATCATTTGTTCCGAGATTTATCACAATATAGTCGGAGTTGAATTTTCCGAAATCCCAGTAAGCTTTACTGCCATCAGAAAAAACTGAGGACTTATCATAATAATTCCACAAGGTATCAGCGGAATTTATTCTTCCGTCTGAGGTATATCCCGAAAGTACACCATAGCCTGAAAAAGCAACTGCACTGTAATCAGCATCAAGCTCTTTTGCAGTAAGATAAGCATATGTTCTTGCAAAATTTTCTGTAGATGTTGAAAAGTAGCCGTATTGGTCGTCATCAATTCCGTAACCGCAAGTTATTGAATCACCGATAAACTCAATTGTTGTTTCTTTTTTTGCCGTAGGCTCAATATCACCCGAACAAAATGCTCCTATAGTGCCAACATAAAAGCCCGAACACGCAGCCTCAGAAAGCTTCACAAGTTTAACAACAGCACCGTTTTCAAAATCATTTATCTCAATATGATATTTTCGTTTTTCATAATTTACGGTGTCATCAACAACAAGCTCACCGTTTTTATATATCGCAAAACGTGAGTATTGATTTTCGTGCTGAGCATCCACATTGTCACCTATAACTGTGATATAAGCATAACTGCCTTTACATAAAAACTCAATTCCGCTACCGGACATTGATAAATATCTTAATGAATCTCCGAAGTGAGTTCTGCCTAATGGCTTTACATACTCTTCAGAAGGTTTGAATCTTTTAAACGAGCTACCTGCCATTTCCACAATATCAACTCCGTCAGTCATACCAATATAAGGAATAAAATTAACAATTAACAGCGAAAACAAAGCAATAATAACACCGAAAATCAGAACTGTTCTGATTTTCTTTGACATGAAAACACCTCTTTTTAAAGGTAATAATGCAATTATAATACATAACTTACTCTAAGTCAAATTAAAAAGCAGATATGAGTCAACATATCCGCATTTTAATTATATTGATTATTTTGAAAATACAACTGTTGTAATACTCTTTTCTCCAACATTAATACTGCCGATGCCATTGCCTTCCTTTGTAAGCTCAAGCTCACGGGTTGCATCAGTAGTGTAAACTGACATATCATAGCCAAGCATAGCGAAATTAATTTTCTTTTCGCCGCCATTGTTTACAATAACAGCAACATAATCACCGTCAGGTGTTTTATAAGCTGAAACATTCATCTTGTTTTCAACAATATAATGGTCATATTCCTTACCGTCAACGGTATCCTTCCACCATGCTTTTTCGGCAGTTACATCAGCAATACTGAGATCAAAATCTACCATATGGCTGCCTGCAGGAATGAACTTTGAAAAATGTGCCATTGCATAGTATCTCTTACCGATAACATATTCTGAGCAGTCAGCGTTTGCTCCAATCATACTGTCAGCGTTATAAAGTCCGTCATTAACGGCAACCCAGGATGACCAACTGTTAACACCGGTCATAGTCACATCTTCAGAGATTGTACGAGCCATAATAAGGCCTGCATCTATATCATCGATAACATGCTCATTAGGAAGCTCGCACCATTCACTCATTTCAAGCTCTACACAAGGATAATTCTTCTTTATATATTCGCCGTATGCCTTTTTGAGCAGAAAATCATTTGTCCAGTAGCTGTGATAAGCATAGGTACCGAGAACATCAACAATATCCTGATTTTTATATATTTCATCAATGCAATCCATAGCATGATCTCCGACCTGACCGCTTTCGGCAAGAGAAAGCTTTACATCAAGACCGCGCTCCTTGATTTCTGCAGCAAAGACTTTAGCAAGTTCAATAACTTCATTGATTTCATAATGGCAGCCTTCCTGGCCGACCCAGCCACCGCCCCAATCCCACTGAGGCTCATTAACCGGACTTATATATTTAACAGGAACACCCTTTGCTATAAAGTATTCTGCAATATCACACATATACTCAGCAAAATCATCATAGCAATCCTTTCTGAGATTACTCTGAGCAGGCTCAAAGCCGCCGGCAGCTGAGCCTGAAACCGTCATTGAATAATGAGGTGAATTTGCAAAAAGAACAACAGTGTCAACACAGCCGTAGGAAAGTGAAAGTTCAAGCATTTTCTGAGCTGCAGCATCCTTTGTCCAGTCATATTCATATTTGTCCTCCGCTTCATTGTAAACAAGGAAGCTTTCGGTAGCTCTCCATTCATTACCGGGAAGGCGTGTGTTGGGGTTATCCTTTTCGCCTGCACCAACATTATAGCGGTAAATATTTAAACCGAGACCTTCTTCAGAATATATAAGCTTTGCAATTTCTTCCGCATTTTCACTGTCACCTGCAATCTGACTCCACCAGCATGCAGAGGTTCCCCATCCGGTAATTTCCTGCTGTTTTCCTAAAAGGTCAAATTTCATAAAAATGCAGTCAGCATCAGCACCGAACCAACCTGCAATCGTTGTCATAACAAAAAGCAGAATTGAAATACCGTACATAATTTTATGTATAAAGCCCTGTCTTGTCATTATTACATCTCCTTATCATTTACTACGGAATAAACTGATTATTATTTTATCATAATAGCAATTAAAAGGTCAACTGTTTTTTATAGAAAATTAATATTACTTAAGTTTTATTGATTTTATTGTTAATTAGTGTTATAATCAGTAAAAATATGTTAAACAAAGGATGATATGAAGATGGCAAGACCCCTCGTTATTTCTCACAGAGGAGCAAATAAATACGCCCCACAGAATACTCTGCCCGCATTTAAAAAATCTGTTGAAATAGGCACTGATGGCTTTGAAACCGATGTTCACATCACAAAGGACGGAGAAATAGCAATCTGCCACAACTACACAATTGATGAAACATCAACAGGCAAGGGCAAAATTGCCGAAATGACTCTTTCACAGCTCAAGAAGTTTGATTTCGGCTCATATTTCAGCAAAAAGTATGAAGGCACAGAGCTCCCCACACTTGATGAGTTTCTTACATTTGTTGAAACAACGGATATTGAAGTGCTTAACATTGAAATTAAATCTCCCAAAGAAAATGAAACAGGAATTGTTAAAAAGACAATTGAAAAGGTAAAGGAGCACGGACTTTTTGATAAGCTTCTTATTTCCTCCTTTGACCCTGAGCTTCTTTTAGAAGCAAAAATGATTGATATAAACTGCAAAACCGGCTTCCTTTACTCCCCCAAGAGCCCCACAACGCCCAAGATGTTCTGGCGTGCAGTGGAATACGCAAAAAGCTTAGGCTGTGATGCTCTTCACCCCTATTTCCTTTTTGTAACTGAAAAGTATGTTAAGGAAGCACATGAAGCAGGAATTAAGGTTAATCCCTGGACAGTCAATATGCCCGAAGCTATTGATAAAATGCTTCGCCTCGGTGTTGACGGTATAATCACCGACCTTCCTGACGTTGTTAACAGAATGAGTGAAAGATATTACGATTAACAAAAAAGCCATCAGAAAGAATAAACTTTCTGATGACTTTTTTATGGTGAGGATGAGTGGGCTCGAACCACCGAACCCTTGCATGTCAAGCCCGCCTGACGGCGTTAAGGTACGATTTTCATAGCATTTTTCTTGCTTTTCATAATCATTATTTCGGTTTTTTCGAGCAAGTTGTTGACCCATAAAAGTCGAACAACTAAACCAATAACAGTATAATCCAAAAGTAGCAGAAAAGCAACAGGTCTGAAGCGAGTAATTAACAACTTTTTTGAAGAATTATAACGACTATGTAAATAGTTAAGGGAACGGTTTTGAGCCGTTCCCTTTTTGTGTTTAATAATGAGCTACGCCACAACCGCAAGTTTTGTTTGTGCCGAACAGCTTATAGAAGAATCTGAGAATCTTCCAAAAGAATCCTGAAATACCACCTTTATGACAGTTGCAGTTGCAGTTTTCAATCTTGCTTTCGCCACAAACGGAGCAGCTGTTATCCTTATAATTGTGACCTGTTGCGGGCGTTTTATCACTAATGTAACTATGACCACATTCACAAACATAAACTGTGTAGCCATCTATTTCACAAGCTGGAGCAACGATATTTGATACAGTATAGCTGTGTTCTTTTATTTTTGCTACGCTCTCTGTATATGTATCTCCACAGATACAAGTGAAAGTTTTTACTCCTTCGGAAAGGTGTGTGGGATGTGTTGTGATTTGCGAAGCATAAAGGTGCTCATGAATACAATGAATGTTTGCATTGGTTAAACATTCGTTGCTAGTTCCGATGACTATTTTATTCCATTGTGTTTCAAAACCTAAATAATATACATCGATAAGATTGGAACAATGTTCGAATGCCCCTATGTCTATATTGGTTATGCTATTAGGGAGTGTTATACTTGTAAGGGTGGAACAATTGCGAAATGCTCGGCGACCTATACTTGTTACATGGCTCGGAATTATTATATTTGTGAGATTATAACAATATTCAAATGTCCAATCGCCTATGTTTGTTATACTACTAGGAAGAGTTATGCTTGAAAGGCTTGAACACGATGCAAATGCGCTACTGCCAATGTTTGTTACACTGTTTGGTATTGTTATACTTGTGAGATTAGAACACTTATAAAACGCGTAATCACCAATGCTTGTTACGCTATTTGGTATTGTTACGTTTGTGAGGTTTTTGCAAAGCTCAAACGCACTATAGCCTATACTTTTCACAGGAAATCCGTCAAATGTTGAAGGAATAACTATGTTGCCACTAATTGATTTATCTACCGTTATTATAGTTGCTTTTTTATCACTTATGGTATATGTATAGACTCCTTCCGTTGCTGCGCTCGCAGAAAATGCAAACAGCAGAATCATAAGCACCATTGTAAATAATAAACCAATTTTCTTCATTTCTTTTTCCTCCTTAAATTTAAAAAGTGAGTCTCAAACGAAACTCACAAAAAATGCGGTTCTCGTTTGTTGCGACACAAAACAATCCTTATCGTAATCAACAGATACTGAATTGGAGAACGCATTTTTAACAAATGCCTTCTCTGTTGAAAACGAAGATATAATGTTTTGGTCGCTCTTTTAGTTTATCACCATTGTTATGAAAAATCAACAGTTTGTTCAATTTATTGCATCTTTACTTTAACACTTTTTCTGTGCTATAATCATTTCAACAGACACAGGAAGGTTAATATATTTTGTTGACCTTTTTGCATTTTTCAGGTATTTTCAGAGGTAAATAAAAAATGGAAGAACCCGCCAAAACCTAGTGTTTTAGCGGGTTCTTCCATGGTGAGGATGAGTGGGCTCGAACCACCGACCCCTTGCATGTCAAGCAAGTACTCTGACCAACTGAGCTACACCCTCAAGTGCCTTGACATAATAACATATCGGTATGCATTTGTCAATACTGAATTTCTTCATGCAAAAGCTTAAAAGGACTGCTGCAAATTGCAACAGTCCTTTTAAATTATGCTTTTGCTTCACAATACATACAGCGATATACTCTGTTTTCCTTGTCTGTAAGTGTGAAAATCTGTTCAAGCTCCTGCTCACATGATGTTATGCAGCGAGGATTCTTACATTTGAGTACATCATGAAGCTTTTCGGGAAGGTCAACGCTTCTTTTTTCAACAAGAACGCTGTCACGGATAACATCAATGGTGATACCGGGATCAATATAACCGAGAGCTTCAAGATTAATTTCAATGTTGCTATCGATTTTTATGATATCCTTTTTGCCCATTTTTTTGCTTGAAACATTTTTGATAATAGCAATGCTGCATTCAAGCTTATCAAAGCCGAGAAGATTATAAATTCTCATAGCATTGCCCGCTGTGATATGGTCAATAACGATACCGTCTTTAATTGAATCTATATGCATTTAAATCTTCTCCTTTCAATCAATGTGAATGCCTAAAAGCTCCATAATAAGAGCCATTCTGACAAACTTACCGCAAAGTGCCTGCTCAAAATAACAAGCTCTGGGATCGTCGTCAACATCAACAGAAATCTCATTTACTCTGGGCAGAGGATGAAGAATAGTAAGATCATCCTTTGCATTTTTTATAAGCTTTTCTCTTGTAAGGATATAGCTGTCACGAAGACGGATATACTCTTCTTCACTAAAGAAGCGTTCACGCTGAACTCTTGTCATATAAAGCACATCAAGCTCAGGAAGAACTGATTCAAGATCAGTGGTCTGAACGTATTCAATACCCTTTTTGAGAAGTACATCCTTTTTAATATATGAAGGGAGCTTAAGCTCTTCGGGAGAAATGAGTACTATCTTAACATTTTCATATCTTGAAAGTGCCTGAATGAGAGAATGCACTGTTCTGCCGAACTTAAGGTCACCACAAAAGCCGATAGTAAAATTGCTAAGCTTACCCTTCTTTCTTCTGATAGTAAGAAGGTCGGTAAGAGTCTGTGTGGGATGATTGTGACCACCGTCACCGGCATTGATAACAGGAATTTTTGAATGCATTGAAGCCACAAGAGGTGCACCCTCTTTGGGATGACGCATAGCTATAATATCAGCATAGCAGTTTACCATTTTTGTTGTATCCGCAACGCTTTCGCCCTTGGTAGCCGAAGATGAACCTGCATCGGAAAAGCCTAAAACGTGACCGCCGAGTTCGTACATAGCAGCTTCAAAGCTGAGCCTTGTCCTTGTTGAAGGTTCAAAGAAAAGAGTTGCAAGCTTCTTGCCGTGACAAGCCTCACTGTACTTTGCAGGGTTTGCAATTATATCATCAGCAACATTTAAAAGTCCTTCGATTTCTTCTGTTGAAAGGTCAAGAATATTGATAAGGCTTCTCATTATTTTACGCCTCCGATCCAGCTTTCGTCGGACGGATTATCTCTGAATTTTAAAAGACGTGCAATGTCTTCCTTTTTTATGTAGCCTTCTTCAGCAGCTACTTCAGCAACTGCATCAAGGTTGGAAAGTGAATAGTTAACAACATCAGCTGCAGCCATTCTGTCAATACCCTTTTTCATTCCGTAGGTAAAGATTGAAGCGATACCAAGAACCTCAGCACCTGCTTCACGAAGGACCTCAACAACCTCAAGAACGCTGCCGCCTGTTGAAATAAGGTCTTCAACAACTACTACCTTCTGACCCTTTTCAAGCTTACCTTCTATCTGGTTGCCTCTGCCGTGGTCTTTGTGGCCTGAACGAACATAACCCATAGGCAGACCAAGAATATGACCTACAATAGCTGCGTGGGCAATACCTGCAGTTGAAGTACCCATAACTACTTCACATTCAGGAAAATATTTAAGAATTGTTTTAGCAAGACCGGTTTCAACATCGTTTCTTACTGCAGGTGAAGTAAGAGTAAGTCTGTTATCACAGTAGATGGGGCTTTTAATTCCGCTTGCCCAGGTAAAGGGATCTTCAGGACGAAGAAAAACAGCTCCGATGGAAAGAAGGTCTTTTGCAATAATTTTTTTCATAGTTAATCTATCCTTTCTTTTGAATATACTAAATTATATTGAATCAGCCAACAAATTCATTAAGGCATCTTTCATATGCAGCAACAGGGTCTTCGGCAGCAGTAATGGGTCTGCCAACAACAATGTAGTCAGAGCCGATTCTGTTAGCCTCAGCAGGAGTCATAACACGCTTCTGATCACCGATGTCACCGTCTGCAAAACGTACACCGGGAGTAATTGTGAGGAAATCCTTACCGCAGGTATTATGTACCTTTTCAGCTTCAAGAGGTGAACATACAACACCGTCAAGGCCTGCATCTGCAGCGTTTTTAGCATAGTGCATAACAACCTTATCAATAGGCTCTTTGATAAGCAGGTCGTTTTCCATACTCTCCTGATCTGTTGATGTGAGCTGAGTAACGGCAATAAGAAGAGGTCTTGTTCCGTCAGGTCTTGTAAGACCTTCAAGAGCTGCTTCCATCATTCTTTTGGTTCCGCCTGCATGAAGATTTGTAATATCAACATCAAGATTTGAAAGCACTGACATTGACTTTTTAACCGTGTTAGGGATATCGTGAAGCTTGAGGTCAAGGAAAATCTTGTGGCCTCTTTCTTTAATTTCTTTTACAATTGAAGGACCTTCAGCATAGAAAAGCTCCATACCGATTTTCACAAAAGGCTTTTTACCATGAAATTTATCAAGGAAATTCATAACCTCCTGCTTACTGCTGAAATCACATGCAACAATTACGTCTCTTCCCATTAGTGAGCACCTCCTATAATTTCTGAAAGATTTGTGATGTTATATTTTTCCATTACCGCCGGGAGTTCATTTATAATATCACGGCAGGCAAAGGGATTTACAAGGTTTGCGGCTCCGACCTCAACGGCCGTTGCACCTGCGAGCATCATTTCAATTACATCCTTTGCACTTGAAACACCGCCCATACCGATAACAGGCACTTTAACTTTATCATAAACCTGATAAACGGCTCTTAAGGCTACAGGCATAATTGCAGGACCTGAGAAGCCACCCATTTTATTTGCAATAACAGGCATTCTTGTTTTAAGGTCAATTCTCATACCTAAAAGAGTGTTAATAAGGCTGATTGCATCTGCTCCCGCTTCTTCACAAGCAACAGCAATTTCAGTAATATCGGTTACATTAGGTGTAAGTTTTGCAATTACCGGCTTTGATACTACCTTTTTTACAGTAGAAATTACATCTGCTGCATTTTTTGCATCTGTGCCGAAATTTACACCGCCTGCATGAACATTGGGGCAGCTGATGTTAATTTCAAACCAACCAATCTGATCTTGCTTATCAAGAAGAGTACAGCATTCAATATATTCGTCAATTGTAAAACCGCCGACATTAGCCATAACCTTTTTATCAAATACCTTTTTCAATTCAGGTAATTCATGTTCAATAACACCGTGAACACCGGGATTCTGTAACCCAACAGAATTAATCATACCTGAAGTACACTCAGCAATTCTCGGTGTAGGATTACCGAATCGCGGTTCAAGAGTAGTTCCCTTGAAGGAGAAAGTTCCGAGACAGTTTATATCATAAAGCTCAGCAAATTCATAGCCGAAGCCGAAGGTACCGCTTGCAGGAATAATAGGATTATCAAGCTCAATACCACATAAATTAACCTTAGTATTTACCATATAATCTCCTCCCTTTTGAGAACAGGACCGTCCTTACAGATTCGCTTATTACCGTACTTCGTTTTGCAACTGCAGCCCATACAAGCACCGAAACCGCAGCCCATTCTTTCTTCAAAGCTGTATTCACCGCTGCCAACAGCAGTTTTTTCTATTGCTTTAAACATAGGCATAGGACCGCATGTGTAAAAATATGTATATTCAAGCTCTTTCATAGCATCGGTTACAAAACCTTTAACGCCAAAAGAGCCGTCAACAGTTGTAACGATTGTTTCAGCCCCAATTTTCTCAAATTCTTCTTTACAGAAAATTTCGTCAGACTTGTTGAATCCGAGAATAACCGTAGGCTTTTTCCCCTGTGCTATAAGTCTTTTACAAAGTCCGTACATCGGAGGAATTCCGACACCGCCACCGATTAAAAGTGGCTTGTCTCCGCTTTCTGTAATTGTGAAACCGTTTCCGAGTCCGGTAAGAACATCACATTCCAAGCCTTCCTGCCACTGTGACATTTTTTCCGTACCTTCACCTACAACCTTATAAATAATCGTTACAGTATTTTCATCCCAATCGTATACTGAAATCGGACGTCTGAGATAACAGCCTTCGACGGTTAAGTTAACAAACTGACCGGGTTTTAATAAATCAGAAGTATCGCCTTCAAGCACCATACGGTAAACAGATTCCGTGAGCTGTTCATTTTTAACAACCTTATAAATTCCCTGTTTCATTTTATTTTCCTTTCAAAATTTATCAAAAAACCTTATTGCCTCCGACATAGGTGTGAACGATTCTGCCTTTTACCTTTTTACCTGTAAAAGGAGTTGCTCTGCCCATAGAATAAAATTCTTCGGGATTTATTTCATACTCGGCGTCAAGATCAATCACTGTGAAATCAGCACTTTCGCCGATATCTGTTCCACCTTTTATTCCGAAACGTTTTCTCGGGTTAACCGAGAGAAGCTCAACCAACTTTTCCAAGGAAATGATATCCTTGAGAACAAGCTCAGTATAAAGAATCGGGAAAGCTGTTTCAATTCCGACAATACCCATTGCACTCTTTTCAAGACCCTTACCCTTTTCTTCAGCACTGTGCGGTGCGTGGTCAGTTGCAATCATATCAATTGTACCGTCTTTTATACCTTCAATCAAAGCCAGTCTGTCCTCTTCACCTCGAAGCGGAGGATTCATCTTGAAGCGGCCGTTCTCCTGCAAATCCATATCGGAAAGAACAAGATAGTGAGGACCCGTTTCACAGGTAATATCAACACCCTCTGCCTTTGCTTTTCTTATAATATCAACGCTTTCTTTAGTTGAAATGTGGCAAACATGATAAGAACAGCCTGTCTTTTTAACAAGCTCAATATCCCTTGCAATCTGAACCCATTCACTTTCAGAGCAGATGCCTTTATGTCCGTGAATTTTTGCATATTCACCGTCATGAATATATCCGCCTTTTAAAAGCTCATTAACTTCACAATGGGCTACAATCATTTTCCCAAGCTTTTTTGCTTTAATCATAGCTTCTTCCATCATTTCATCAGACTGCACACCCCTGCCGTCATCAGAAAAAGCTATAACATTGTCACTAATTCCTTCCATATCAGAAAGCTTTTCACCAAGCTGTCCGACAGTGATTGAGCCATAAGGATAAACATTTATGCAGGCATCATTTTCAATAATTTCAAGCTGTTTTTTTAGATTTTCCTTGCTGTCGGGCACAGGATTAAGATTCGGCATTGAGCAAACTGCAGTGTAACCGCCATGAGCACAAGCAAGTGTTCCTGTTTTAATTGTTTCCTTATAAGAAAAACCCGGCTCACGCAAATGAACATGAACATCTGCGAAACCGGGGAAAATATAATAATTACCGAAATCAACAATATCATTCGAGTCACTTTCAGAAACAATAACTCCGTCCTGAACAGCTAAAGAAAGAGAAGAAAAAACACCTGAACGATATATATTCTTACCTTTAAACAATCCGTTCATGCTAACCTCCTGATTTCATAAAAAAAGAACCCTGCATAGCAAGGTTTCAGTCAAGTCATAAAATATGAAGCATTGACAAAAAAGCCTTAGCAACCTTGCCGGTTTCTCTCTTTGCTGTTTTTCTTTCGAATTATTTTAACACATCAGTTTTTAAAAGTCAATGGAAAAAATAAAGATAATTATATTAAATTTATAAAATTTCAGTTGATAAGATTTAAAGTTTACATTATAATATATGTATACTTCAGAAGGGGGTAAAATCGTGAAAATTACTGTAAAAGCAAATGCAAAAATCAACCTTATGCTCGATATACTTTCAACCCTTGAAAACGGATATCACGAGCTTTTTATGATTATGCAATCCGTTGACCTTTACGATACTGTCAGTGTTGAAAAAAAAGACGGTGACGGCATTGATATTTCCTGCAATGTATCCGACATCCCCTGCGACGAAAGAAATATTGCCCACAAAGCTGCCTCTGCTTTCTTTGATTACACAAAAAATGAAGGCCGCGGTATTAAAATAAACATTGAAAAAAGAATCCCACACGCTGCCGGTCTTGCAGGAGGCAGTGCCGACGGTGCAGCCGTTATCGTTGCACTGAATAAGCTTTTTGAAACAAAACTCAGCGAAAAAGAAATTATCAATATTGGAGCGCAGGTCGGATCTGATGTTCCTTTCTGTGCACTTGGCGGAACAATGATGGCTCAATATACCGGAACAATACTTTCCCATTTGCCTGACCTTACAAAAAAACACATAATAATTGTAAAGCCGGACCAGGATGTTTCAACAGGTAAGGCCTATGCAGCCTTTGACAGTGCCGAAAGAGTGCGTCACCTTGACACAAAGGGTATGATGACCGCTTGCATAAACAATGATTGGAGCAGCATTGCAGATAAAGCCGGTAATGTGTTCGAGCAATTTATTGAGGTTGCAGACAGAGCAGTTATAAAGTCAGTTATGCGCCACCACGGCTGCCTTTGCTGCTGCATGAGCGGAAGCGGACCGAGTATTTTCGGAATATTTGAAGATGAAAGCAAAGCAGAAAAATGCCTTGAAGAGCTCAGAAAAGATTATGTAAACTCCTATCTTTGTCAAACTGTAGAAACAGGCTGTGAAATCATTTGATAACATAACACTAAATCAGAAAAAACAGGTATTTAAAGCAAAACCACTTTGAATACCTGTTTTTATTATATATTACCGTTCGTCACTGAGAACTGCGTGAGCACATTTAATGCCGTCTACAGCAGCAGAAACAATTCCGCCCGCGTAACCGGCTCCCTCGCCGCAAGGATAAAGTCCTCTGACATTTGTCTGGTATATGTCGTCACGGAGAATTCTCACCGGTGAAGAGCTTCTTGTTTCAGGAGCTGTAAGAACCGCTTCCGCCAAAGCAAAGCCTTTGAGCTTTCTGTCCATCTGAACAATTGCGTCAGCCATTGTATCGGTAACCTTTTTAGGAAGAACCTGTCTTATATCAGAGGGAGTAACCCCTGTGGGACATGTCGGGTCAACAAAAGAAAGTTTTGTAGATTTTTCGCCTTTAAGAAAATCACCCACAAGCTGACAAGGAGCACTGTAATCTCCCCCACCAAGAATAAAAGCCTTCTGCTCCATTTGTTTCTGAAGTTCAAAGCCTGAAAGAACATATTCAGACGGAAAATCTTCCGGGTAAACATTAACAAGAATTGCAGAGTTTGAATTTCTGCCATTACGAGCCCATTCACTCATACCGTTAACAACAACTCCGCCTTTTTCGCTTGTTGCTGCAACAACTGTGCCGCCCGGGCACATACAGAAAGTATAAGCACCTCTCTCATGCTGTCCATGGCAGGCAAGCTTGTAATCCGCCGCTCCGAGTGCCTTATGTCCCGCAAAATCACCATACTGAGCTTTATCTATGAGCTCTCTGGGATGTTCTATTCGGGCACCGACTGAAAAAGGCTTCTGAATCATCTGAATGCCTTTACCGTATAGCATTTTAACCGTATCTCTAGCAGAGTGACCAATAGCAATAATCGCCGTATCGGTTTCAAAATCAAAGCTTTTGCCGTTTCTCTCATAGGTAATCCCCTGAACCGAACCGTTATATACAATAACGTCAGTAAGCTTTGCCTCGAAAATCACTTCACCGCCAAGCCTGATAATTTCTTCGCGCATATTTTTAACAACACCGGCAAGCTTATCAGTACCGATATGAGGCTTTCCTGAATATAAAATTTCCTCAGGAGCACCGTGAGCGTGAAACTCAAGAAAAACCTTTCTGCAAAGGGTATTTTTAATACCGGTAGTGAGTTTACCGTCTGAAAACGTACCTGCTCCGCCTTCTCCGAATTGCACATTAGATGTTTCATCAAGGACCCTTGTTGTAAAAAAAGTATTTACATCTTTTGTTCTTGAATCAACATCTCTGCCTCTTTCAAGCACAAGAGGGTTAAGCCCTGCTCTTGCAAGAGTCAGTGCCGCAAAAATTCCCGCAGGGCCGAAGCCTACAACAACGGGTCTGAAAACGGAAACACGTTTGTTTTCAGGCATTTCATACTTATAAGCTTCAACAAGCTGCAATTTATTAGAATTAATTTTTTTAATTATTTTCTCTTCGTCACCTGCAACCTCCACGTCAACAGTGTAACAGAAAAAAACATTGTCTTTTTTTCTGCTGTCAACGCTCTGACGGGCGATTGTCATTGATACAATCTGCTCATCTTTTATTTTAAGGATTTTTTTACAGCTTCTGAACAAATCTTCTTTTGTAGCGTCAAGGCTCTGCTTGACTTCATTTATTCTTATCATTCTATTCACCTTGAATTATTTAAATTAACGCTTCACCGCAAAGTCTTCCGCTTGACCACGCCCACATAAGATTATACCCACCGCACAATCCGTCAACATCAAGAATTTCTCCAACGGCGAACAGACCCTTATGCAATAAAGACTCCATTGTTTTATCAGAAAAGTATTTTGTATCAGCACCACCGGCAGTAACCTGAGCATCCTCAAACGGTCTTACAGACTCAATAGAAAAGCTGAATTTTTTGGTTCGTTTAGCAATATCTTTAATATTCTTTTCAGAAAGCTTACCGACCTTATCTCTCAAATCAATATTAAGACTTCTTATAACAGCTTCTCCAATTTTTTTAGGCATAAAGCCCGAAAGAAGATTTTCCGATTTCATATTTCTGTCATGATCAATAATATCATTAAGAGCCTCTATGAGTTCGCTCAAAGAAAAAGCAGGAATAAAGTCAGCAGTTACAACAGCATTTTCATTTTTATTAAGCCTTGTTATAAATGCAGAAAGCTGCATAACTGCAATACCTGAAAGACCGTATTTGGTAAAAAGTAGTTCTCCCGACTCTTCGGTTATATATCTGCCGTCAACAGTAAGAGTAAGTCTGACTTTATGCCTTATTCCCTGTAACTGCTTCACATATTTTGTATCAGAAACATTTAATTTTGAAAGCGACGGTGATACCTTTGTAATTCTATGTCCGAGAGAAGAAAGCAGACCATAACCATTGAAGTTTTTAACAGAAGCCATACCGCCACAAGCAAGAACGACCTTATCAAAATATAATTCATTGTTTATGATAAAGCCATTATCTTTTTTTATGATACTATCAACCAAGTAATCAGTTACAGTTTTTATGCCAAGCCTATCACATTCAAGCCTGAGAGTCTCAAGAACAGATGTAGCCTGATTACTAAGAGGATATACCCTACCTTCTTCATCAGTTTTAACATAAAGACCCATACTTTTGAAAAATTCAATGTTACTATCACAGTTGAATTTGTTAACAGCAAAAAGGTGAAACTTATTATCGGAAAAATAAAAAGGAGATTTATCCTTATTCAACATGTTACATCTGCCGTTACCCGTAGCAAGAATCTTTTTCCCAACTCTGTCTTTTGCTTCAAAAACGGTAATATCGCAAGTGTATTTATTTTTTTTAGCTTTACGGGCAGCACTAATTGCACAAGTAAGGCCCGACGCTCCGCCGCCGATTACAGCAATCTGCATTTTTTCACCTCCGCAACTTATATCCGGTACATTTTATCACAAGTTGTTTTTTTAAACAAGTTTATATGCAAAAAAACGGGCTAATGCTATGAGCATCAGCCCGTATACACTTTAATTACGGTCTCGGGAATTCTTTTTCACCCATAATTATAGCAAAAAGATTATCAAAATAATCAGCAATCATCTTTATAAACTTTGAAATTGTGTTAGCTATACGAGTAAATAAATCTGCAGGTACAAGCTGAAGATTTTCCTGAAAAAGGTCTCCAAGACTTACAACAAGCTGCCTGAGATCTCCAAGAAGAAGAACATCAATAATCATATCAATCTTATCGTCATCAATCATCTGCTTATATGACTCAACAACATTTGTATTGTTCTTATATCTGCAGTTTATGTTTGAATAAACAATAAAATAAAGGAAAAGTTCTGTGGTATCCTTTGCTATTCTGAAACGATCAGAAGGCATTGCAACGAACTGAAGCTTATCAGTATCATCAGGATTATTATTATTAACGATGAGATTCATAAGTCCGTCAAGAGTCTGAAGCTCCTCAGGACTTACAACACCGGCTGCAATTTTAGCACTGAAAAGTGCAGCCGTTGCATCATACAGATAAAGCATATAGCTCTTTGAGTAAATGTTGAGAATACTCATAAACGCACTGATAGGTCCTTCAGAAAGGAACTTGTTTATCACTGCCGCAACAAGCTTCTTACCGAGTCTGAATCCATCATAATATTCACTGTTAAGCACCTTACCTGTTGAAAGACCCCAGGTTTCAATCATAGGTCTGAAGTCAAATCTACCCTGATTACACCAGTTATATTGAAGAACATCACCAAAGCCTGATTTTTTTACAATTTCACCGTAAAATTCATCCTCGCTGATTGTTTCTGTACCATAGAACTGAATGGTTACCTCTTCAAAATCGGGATAGAACATATTACCAAGGAAATTAGCGATTTTGGTTGCATATACAGATGCAGCATTATCCTTCATTGTATAAAGATTGAAGCCACCGTATTTATCGTAAAGAACTCTTTTAAGATATGTATTAAGATTAGCACTTGCAAGAGCAACATCATCCTTTGAAACACTTACATCCTTCCACATAAGGTCAGATTTACTGTTATAAAGGAAATCAACACTGATACCAAGCATTTCGCCTGTGATAAGTCCTTCTGCTATCATCTGGTCAACTTCCAAATCTCCTTCAGCCGGAAATTCAAAGCCTGAAGTTGAATTAAGAATCGCATTCTCAAAATTCTCCATATTTGTTATGTCAGACAGAATACCATCTAAAGCACCGCCTTCAGCACTGACATTAAAGCTGAAAACACAAGACAGTATCATTACCGAAGCAAGAATGAGACTTAAAGTTTTTTTCATAGTATTTTGCACCTCTTCCTAAAATTTTGATACAAACTTTTCCATAGATATTCTATCACTAAAACTAAGTAAAGTCAATTGATATTTTTCTTTTCTTGAGAAAAGAATATTACATTTTTTGCTAAATTTGAACAATAGTGATTGACTTAAATGAATTATTATGTTAAAATTGCGACATATAAATAAAGGAGGAGTTTTATGTCAACTCAACTTAACAAAAAGTACGGCCTTCTCACAGCAATCTGCACTGTAGTCGGAACCGTAATCGGAAGCGGCGTATTCTTTAAAGCAGAAAAAATTCTTACTGAAACCGGCGGTAATCTTCCCGTAGGTATCCTCGCCTGGATAATCGGCGGTATTATTATGGTTGCATGTGCTTATGCTTTTTCAATACTTGCTACAAAGCATGAAAAAGTCAGCGGTATTGTTGACTATGCTGAAGCAATGTGTGGCAAAAAATACGCATACTTTATGGGATGGTTCCTTGCAGTATTCTACTATCCCACCCTTACATCAGTTCTTGCATGGGTTAGTGCAAGATATCTTTGTGTTTTCGTTAACGCATTCTTACCTGAAGAAGCTCAGCTTTCAATTACGGGTCCTCAATGTATGATAATTTCCGGTGTGCTTCTCATTTCTGTATTCTTTATGAATACAATTGCTCCTAAAATTGCCGGTAAATTCCAGGTTTCAGCTACATTTATTAAGCTTATTCCTCTTTTCCTTATGGCAATTGTTGGTACCATCAAGGGTCTCACAGGCGATCAGCTTCTCGTTCAGAATTTTGTAAATGTTGTAAATGAGGACATTTCAGCTTCAAGCGGTCTTTTCAAAGCTGTTGTTGCAACCGCTTTTGCATACGAAGGTTGGATTTGTGCAACATCAATCAATGCAGAGCTTAAAGATGCCAAGAAGAACCTCCCCAAGGCTCTCGTTATGGGTACACTCATTATCGTTGCAGTTTATATTACTTACTATATCGGACTTGCCGGCGGTATTGAAAACGAAGTTATCATGGCAGGCGGCGAAGCAGGTGCAAGAATTGCATTCTCAGCTGTATTCAGCAAATTTGCAGGCACATTCCTTTTCCTTTTCGTTGTTATTTCATGTCTCGGCACTCTCAACGGTCTTACACTTGGCTGTTCAAGAGCTTTCCACGCTATCGGTTCACGTAACATGGGTCCCAAGCCCGAAATCTTCAAGCAGGTTGACCCGGCAACTAATATGCCCTCCAACTCATCAATGCTTGGTCTTTTCATCAGCGGTCTCTGGTTGCTTTACTTCTACGGTGCAAACCTCGATACACCTTGGTTCGGTCTTTTCTCATTTGACTCATCTGAGCTTCCCATCATCACAACTTACGCTATGTATATCCCCATCTTTGTAAGCATGTTTATTAAGAGCAAGGATCTTGGCGTTCTTAAAGGCAAGATTGCTCCCATTCTCGCAATCTGCGGATCAATCTTTATGGTTATAGCCGCTATCTTTGCACACGGTATTTATCCCTATCAGGCAGCAAAGGCTAACGGTGCATTCTCACTTCCCGTTCTTTTCTACCTCATTACTTATGCAGTAATTATGATTTGCGGTGCATTTTTCATGAAGGAAAAGAAAAGCAAATAATTGTTAAATAACTTACAAAAAGCCACCGGATTTCCGGTGGCTTTTTATTGCCTTATGTAAGTCCGAAGCTGACCGATAAGGCCTTATCAATTTTATACATATCATCCTGATTAAGGTTACCCATTTTCTCTTTAAGCCGTTTTTTATCTAGGGTGCGTACCTGCTCCAATAGTACAATTGAATCCTGAGAAAGGCCGCAAGCGTGAGCATTTACCTTTATATGAGTTGGTAATTCTGTTTTAAAACGTTTACTTGTTATAGCAGCAGCAATAACAGTGGGACTGAATTTATTCCCGATATCATTCTGAACAATCAGAACAGGTCTTATACCCCCCTGCTCTGACCCGATTACGGGACTTAAATCGGCATAATATATTTCTCCTCGCTTAATATTCATGATGCTCCTCCCTTTGAGTTTATACTATTAGTTTTACCTTTCAAATGATGTTTTAAACAATGGGGAGCAATATATTTTATGTATCAAATTAAATAAAGTGACACACATCCGTAAAAGCAGATGTGTGCCTTTTTTTATCTTTAGTATTATTTATAATTAAAATTATAAATGATTCCGCTATTTTTTAACGAAACAACTCTCATATCACCACAAGAAATATTTACAGATACTTCTAAATTCTCATCAAGAACAACAGTTTCGATTCCATCGTTTTTTATTTTTATATCCGCAGCGGAAAGATATGATAAAGTATTAAACAGCGGTGTATACACATCTGTGCCAACCTTTAAGTTTTCAATCGGAACAAGCAGGTCGTCACATATAATATCTGTTTTATTACCGTCAAACACAAATTTAATACCTTTTATATGTTCAGGGGAATTTAAGGTAAGACTGATATTACCTGCAGAAATATACTCAAGATTTCCTGTAAATTCAGTATCGTTACATATAAAGCTGACAACACTTTTGAATTCAGCAAGTCTGAATTCTTTTGTTCCCTTGCCACAAGAAATCAGGAATACCGGAAATAATAAAATTATACTGAGCTTAATGATTCTACGCTTCAAATAAACCACCCGAAAGGACATTTATTTTTCAAAAAAGCTGAAAACTCCTGAAAGCTCATTTATAACATCAGAAGGAAGCATACCCGTTTTCGAAGTTCTGTCCGCAACAATATCGGCTGTATATCCGTGAATATAAACAGCCGCCGTGATTGCATCAGCAAGCTTAAAATCCTGAACAGCAAAGCCACCGATAAGACCGGCAAGAACATCACCGCTACCGCCCTTTGAAAGCCCGTTGTTGCCCGACGAGTTAACATACGCCTTTTTAGATTCAGGCTCTGTAACAACGGTATTTGATGCCTTCAGAACAAGATAAACTCCGTATTTCTCAGAAAAAGCCCTTGCAGTTCCGACTGTATCAGACAATATAACCTCTGTCGGAATATTACAAAGACGTGACATTTCCTTCGGATGAGGAGTAAGAACAAGAGGAGCTTCAGCCCTTTGTAACATACTTATGTCAGAGGCTATTATATTTATTCCGTCAGCGTCAATAATTACAGGAACTTTTGCATTTTCAACAACAGCAGAAAGAACCTTTTTTGTTTCCTCGTTAACGCCCAGACCGCACCCGATTAAAATAGCATCATACTTATCAAGTTCAGAGAGAAGCTTCTCAACCGACTTTTCCGAAAGAGTACCCTCATCGGTTTCAAGCAACGGCATAAGCAAAGCCTCCGTAAGCTTTGATGCAATAGGAACATAAGCACTCTCAGGAAAAGCTACCGTAACAAGTCCTGCACCGCTGCGAAGTGCAGCTGAACCGGAAAGCACCGGAGCACCTACCATACCTCTGCTGCCGCATATGCAAAGAAGATGTCCGAAGGTTCCCTTATGAGCTGTTGCACTGCGAACAGGGAAAAGATTTCTGACTTCTGTTTTATTATAGGTGTAAAGTGAATCCTTAACAAGATTATAGCTATCCTCAGGAATACCTATATTTGCAATGATGATATCACCGCAACAATCACAGGCAGGGTGAGTAATATGAGCAGGCTTTAAAGCTGAAATAGCAATGGTATAATCAGCCTTAAAGCAATCAGGGTCGTTATAACCGCTGTCGCAGTAAACACCGCTGGGCACATCAACAGCAAACTTAACACCCTTGGCAGATGACATTTCATTAAACAGAAGTTTAAGATCCTCGCTTACATTTCCGTAAAAGCTGAAACCAAAAACAGCATCAACAATTACATCAGCATTTTTAACTGTCTGAACAGCCTTCGCTCTGTCAGCATCATACCACACAGTAGGGATTGATAAATCAAGTACGAGCTTATACATATAAGTTGCTTCCTGACTGGTAGGATAACCCGAAGCAAGAATAACGCACACATTATACCCGTTTTCTGCAAACTTTCTTGCAATAACAAAGCCATCTCCGCCGTTATTACCTTTTCCGCACACAACAACAATGTTTCTTTTCTGCGTATTTCCTCTTTCAATTATGTTGCGGATATTCCTTGTGCAAGCGGCACCTGCATTTTCCATCATACGCTGATAAGAAAGACCGTATTTCGCTGTGTACTGTTCAACAAGTTTCATTTCATCAGAGTTAAGAAGTCTCATTAAAATACCACCTTTCGGTTAAAATCAATTACGGTAATCTGTAACCTGCTGCAAGATAAATTCTGTACCAATCTTCTCTTGAAAGCTCAATATCAGTTGCTCTTGCAATGTCCTTTATTCGTTGAATGTTCACACTTCCGACAATGGGCTGCATTTTATCGGGAAGGCGTAAAAGCCAGGCTATTGCAACACCTGTATCAGTTATATCATATTTTTCTGCAATCTCTCCTATTACAGCGTTAAGCTCTTTATATTTATCATTACCTAAAAAGCTTCCCTCTATAAATCCGTGCTGCAGAGGTGACCAGGGCTGAATTGTAATTCCGTTAATACGGCAATAATCTCTCAGATAGCCGTCAAGATTTACACCGTCAGCATTGTTGAGATTGACATTTGCACCGCTTGATATCATAGAAGCATTTGTAATACTCAGCTGCATCTGATTTATGTTAAGCTTCTGTTTTACAGACTTTTTAAGAAGTTCAATCTGCATAGGACTGTGATTGGAAACGCCGAAATATGATACCTTTCCGCTTTCATAAAGTCTGTCAAAAGCTTCCGCAACCTCATCAGGCTCCATCAGAAGATCAGGACGGTGCAGCAAAAGAACATCAATGTTATCAACACCTAACCTTTTCAAAGAATTTTCAACAGAAGAAATAATATGATCCTTTGAAAAGTCATACATACTCTTACGGATACCGCATTTAGTCTGAATAATAATTTTATCACGCAGCCATTTATTGCGTTTAAGTATATTTCCGAAAACCTCTTCACACTTACCGCCACCGTAAATATCAGCGTGGTCAAAATAATTATAACCGCAATCAATCGCAGTGTTAATATATTCATCGGCCTCCTTGTCACTAAGACCTGCTATTCTCATACAGCCCAAGGCCACCTGAGAAACTTCGTTATTTTCAGAGAATGTTTTTATGTACTTCATAATAAAGCTCCTTTTTATTACTGCATTTAATATAACATAATGATGAAAAAAAAGCAAATTAAGTTGTTATTAAGCTTGAAGAATATCTTTTGCTTCGCTCCCTCCTTGTTCGAATCTCACTGTTTGAACATATCGAAAAAATAATAACGGCACCTTACGGTACCGTTATCATTTTTTTGGCCCGCCCAGAGGGATTCGAACCCCCGTTCTTCAGAATCGGAATCTGCTGCGTTATCCAGCTGCGCCATGAGCGGTAATATTAAACGGCGGCATTAATAAGCCGCCGCTTTTTCTTTTTTTATTCAGCAAGAGCTCTTTCAAGCCATATTTTGCCGATATCCATTGCACTGTAAAGACCTTTTTTCTCAGTCTTCTGAGCAATTCTGTCGTGAGGTCTGACATCAGGGTCAGTGTTAATGAGCTGAACAGAAACTCTGTCAGCAACCTGAAGACCTTCTACATCTTTAGTTGAAAGAATCTGAAATACAACAACAAATTTGTCGCTCATATTTCCGTAATAAAGGGTATTGCCTTTTCTTACAAGCGGCTTATCCTTATATGTCAGAAACTCATTTTTCTTTTTAGCTGCCATTTTAAACCTCCTGATAATTAACCCTTAAGATAGTTTTTCACAAGCTCCTGAAGAAGCTCATCCCTGTCAATCTTTCTGATTAGGCTTCTTGCATTATTATAGGTTGTGATATAAGTCGGGTCTTCAGAAAGAATATAGCCGACGATCTGATTAATAGGATTGTAGCCCTTTTCCTTCAATGCATCATAAACCTTTGTAAGGATTTCCTTCATTTCATCGGGAGAACCGGTATTAAGTTTAAATTTAATTGTTTCGTCAATCATCATATGACCCTCCTATCGGGTAAAATTTAATTCAGTAACATTATATCTTATTTTTTATAATAAAACAATGGCATTTTCAATTTTTTTATAACTTTTTTATTACAAATTTATATTAAATTCAGCTTTTTTCTCTATATATGTCAATTAACTGACAGTATTTTCCCTATCATCAACATTTTTTCTTTTACACATTTTATCAGTTAAATTCCAGTTACATTCGATAGCACCTGTCGGGCAGCTCTTTTCACATAATCCGCAACGGATACATTCTGAGCTGCACGGATTTTCTGACGGGTCAACATTCATTTTACAAATCTTACTGCATTTACCGCAGTTAATGCATTTATCTTTGTCACACCTTAGTCTGAAAACTGAAACCTTATTAAATAAACCGTAAACAGCTCCTAAAGGACATATATACTTACAGAAGGGTCGGTAAATCACAACAGAAATAATAACCGTTACTGCAAGAATAACAAATTTCCATGCATATAAAAATCCGATTGCACTTCTTAAGCCTTCATTTAATATTGTCAGAGGCAAACCTCCCTGAAGCATACCTGCAGGACAGATGTACTTGCAAAACCAGGGACTTCCCTGCCCTGAAATATCCGTTACAATCATCGGAAGTATTATAACAAAAACAAGAAGTATAACATATTTAAGCTTTCTTAAAAGCCTATCGGATTTGAAAGTCGTTATCTTTTTGACAAAGGGGATCTTATGAAGCAAGTCCTGAATCAGACCAAAAGGGCACAGCCATCCACATATGAATCTTCCAAAAAGTGCGCCTGAAAAGATAAGAAATCCTGATACATAAAGCGATATTTTTGAATTACGCGAGCTTAGCACAGACTGTAATGAGCCTATCGGACAAGAACCGAGTGCTCCCGGACAGGAATAACAGTTAAGCCCGGGAAGGCACATATGCTTTAAGCTACCGGTGTAAATTTTACCTTGCATAAAGCCTGCAAGAAAGCTGTTTGTAATGAATGTCCAGACAGCCTGAAATAAATGACGAGGTGTTTCTTTGTTTTTTATATCTTTCTTCCTATCCAATTCCGATACACTCCAGACATATTCGTATAGCTTTTTCAAAAACATCAGCAGCCTCACCGTTAAAAGCTCCGATAACCATCATAATAATGCCGACAGCCGATAGCAAAACTCCATATTTCAAGGATAAATATTTTTTCATAACAAAACACCTTTATTTCAGCTTTATATGATGATTATAACATATTTTTTTTTAAAATACATCAATCTATATTAATTTTATAAAGGAAAATATTAAACAGTTTTCTTCCCAATTAGAAATATACTGCTAAATTAGAATAGTATAATTACACTTAAATGAGCCTTATGAAGTTAAAACGGAGGTAGTAAAATGAAAACATCTTCCCTTAACGGAAAAGCAAAAATTCTTAAGCGAGCCGCTTATGTTGCTTTTCCGCATTCCTTACCTATACTTTTCGGATACGGTTTTCTCGGACTTACATACGGTATTCTGATGAGTGTAAACGGTTTTTCACCTGTTTTCACTGCAATTATGAGTCTTATTATTTTCGGAGGTTCTTCACAATTTGTTGCTGTTACACTTCTTACAACTGCATTTGATCCCTTAAATACATTTATTATTACAGCTATGATTTGTGCAAGGCATATTTTTTACGGTTTGTCCATGCTTGAAAAGTATAAAGGTCTTGGCATAAAAAAGATTTATATGATATTCGGAATGGTAGACGAAACCTTTTCAATCAACTATTCTGCTGAGCCGCCATCAGATGTGGACAAAGGCTGGTTTATGTTCTTTGTTACGGCTTATAACCATTTGTATTGGGTAATCGGTTCTGTTGTGGGAGCAATATCAGGATCAATGATAAAATTCAGCACTGAAGGAATTGATTTTGTTATGACAGCTATGTTTGTTGTTATCTTCATAAATCAATGGCAAAACGAAAAATGCCATCTCAGTGCCGTTTCAGGCCTTATTCTTTCGGCTTTATCCCTTGTAATTTTCGGACCCGACAACTTTATCTTTCCTGCTATGATTGAAATATTTATTTCTCTTACATTATCCAAAAGCTATCTTGAAAAAAAGGTTGGTATGAGCGATGACATATAAACACCAGATTTTAACTGTACTGATTATATTTATAACAAATTTATTTCTGCGTTTTGCACCCTTCATTGCCTTCCCCGATAATAAGCCAACACCTAAATTTATCAAATACATTGGTAAAGTTCTTCCTGCTTCTGTGTTCAGCTTACTAATTGTTTACTGCCTTAAAAATGTTAATATATTTGAAGGAAGCCACGGAATTCCTGAGTTAATCTGCATTGCAGTCACAGCCGCTTTACAGTTATGGAAAAAGCAGATGCTTATTTCAATTTCAGTAGGCACTATATTATATATGCTTCTTGTTCAATTTGTGTTTTAAATTATAAATTCCGTAAATCAGCCAAGAATCATATTGAGGTGATTCATTTGGCAAATACACTTATAAGAGGGGCAACAATTTATATAGCAGTAATTATTGCTGTCAGACTTATGGGAAAAAGGCAGATTGGAGAATTACAGCCATCTGAGCTTGTTATAACTATACTTTTATCTGAGGTTGCAGCAACATCCCTTGAAGATGATTCAACACCTCTTCTGAGAAGTCTCTGCCTTATTTTTTTATTAGCGTGTTTTGAAGTAATCTCCTCTGTTCTCAGTGTTAAAATTCCGTTTTTCAGAAAGCTTGTTCAGGGAAATTCAGTACTGATTATAAATAACGGAGAAATTATGCAGAAAGAGCTTAAACAAATCCGTTACAGTGTAGATGACCTTACAGAAGCTCTCAGATTGAAGGATATTTTTGATATACAAAGCGTAGACTTTGCCTATATTGAAACAAACGGCTCTATAAGTGTTAAGCTGAAAAAAGATTATTCTCCACCCACCAAAAGTGATAAATTTGACGAAGACGGTCTACTTCCATGCCTTATTATAAGTGACGGTAAAATAATAGAAAAAGAGTTTGCTTACTGTGATATGACCAAAGAAAAGCTTGTCAAAATTCTTAATAAAAAAGGGATCGCCTTCAAGGATATTCTGCTTATGACAGCAGACAAAAAAGGAAACTACAATATCATACAAAAGCAGGTGAATTAATTGAAGAGAATTATAATCGCACCGTTACTTTTATGTATATCCTTCAGCTATTGCTTTTACTCTTATAAAGTACTGAAAGATAAAAACAACGAATTTTACAGTATGATTACTGAATGTCAAGCATATATAATTGAAGAAGACAAGAAAATGTCAAAAAAAAAGATTGATGAAATAGCCGTATTTTGGGATAAAAATCATAAAATTTATCGGATACTTGTTGAAGGTGACTATTGTGAAAAAATATCTGAAGGTCTGAGTGCAGCTCAAATCAGCTCCATCATCAACGAAACTTCAGAGACCATAACCGGACTTAATGAATGCAAGGAAACTTTAAAGCATATTTTAGAAAAAGAAAGGCTATCTTTTGAAGCGATATTATGATTTAATATTAAAGGAGGTTACTTTAAATGTAACCTCCTTGTTTGTTATGCTTTTTTACATTCAAAACATACCCAGCCGCCCTCGGTGTGTCTTGCTTTGATTTCAAAGCTGTATTTATTGAATGCATCAATAACATCCTGCTCTCTTGTATCAATTATGCCTGATGTGATGAAAACTGCGTCATCTTTCATAAATGAAGCAACATCCTTACAGAACATAATGATAACATCAGCAACAATATTTGCAACAACCAAATCAAATTTACCTTCAACCTTATCGGTAAGGTTACCCTGAAGGATTTTATATTCAGGTTCACTGAAGCCATTTGCTTCACCGTTTTCCTGAGCAGTCTTAACCGCAAGTGCGTCAATATCCACACCTGTTACCTGCTTTGCTCCGAGAAGAAGTGCGGCAAGAGAAAGAATACCGCTTCCACAGCCTATATCAAGAACAGTAGTACCTTCTTCTATATATTTTTCAAGTGTCTGAAGGCAGAGCCTTGTGGTTTCGTGCGTGCCGGTGCCAAAAGCAAGTCCGGGCTCAATATTGAGAACCTTTCTGTCACCTGCTTCGTATTCATCCTCCCATGTTGGTCTTATAAGAAGCTTTTCACCAACAGGGATAGGATGAAAATACTGCTTCCAGTTGTTTTCCCAATCTTCATTTCTGCACTGATTGAGAAGTATTTCACTGTCAATTCCTTCTGCTGAATATCTTTCACGAAGAAAAGCAACAGCCTCCTGAGGATTTTCCTGCGGTGCAATGTAAACATGAACTATTGCTCTTGTTCTGTCCTTCTGAAGAAGATCCTCATCAATAAGATCAATGTGAGCAATTTCCCATGCTTCCTTTTCAAGCTCACTGTAATCTTCAATATAAATTCCGTAAGGAACAACCATTGAGGCTATATCCCCTGCCTTATCAACATTTTTTGCATCAACAATAATTTTAACTTCTGTCCAGTCACTCATATTAATTCTCCTTTTTTAAAATTATAGCTGTAAGTGCATCAAGACGCACCTTGTCACCAAGCATTGTACCACAGAAAACAGACTTTGTATTGTGCCAGTTTTCCGGAAGGTAATAATCTATAGGGTGCTCGTTTCTATTAACAATAACAAGTATTTCATCCTTTTCGGAATATCTTACAAAAGCAAGACAGCCAAGCATCTCAGAAACAGTTACAAATTTGCCCTCTTTCAGACAATCACAGTGCATACGCATTTGTCCAAGAGTCTTGTAGTGCTCCTGAAGTTCAAGGTTTTCATCACCCCAAGGGAAGCAGTATCGGTTAAAGGGATCTTTATAGCCCTGCATACCCACTTCGTCACCATAATATACAGACGGAACTCCGGGAAGAGTAAATTGAATAACACTTGCAAGCTTCATAAGCTTTATGCCAAGCTCATATTGGTTGGAAGTAAGACTTTTTTCACTTTGCCAGCTTCTGTCTCTGAATTCACAGCTTTCACCTACAAGCTGTGTTATAGCTCTCATAGTGTCGTGAGTACCGATATGATTCATAAGAACATCCACACAGCATTTAGGGTAGTTTTCGGTTATTGTAAGAATCTTATCAGAGAAACCTTCCACCTTTCCTGTTCTTATAAAGCTTATAATTGCTTCAGCAAAGGGGTAATTCATAACTGAGTCAAGCTGTCTGCCTTCAAAATATCTTCTGCGCTTACCATAGCTGAATTTATTGGACGCATCCTCCCACACCTCACCGAGAACTAATCCGTCATTACTTTCTTTTTTTACCGCCTTACGAAATTCATCAAGAAACTCATCGGGCAGCTCATCTGCAACATCAAGACGCCATCCGCGTGCACCAAGCTTCATCCATTTCCTTGCAATACCGTTTTCACCGGCAATATAATTGATGAAGTCCGGACATTCTTCCTTAACCTCAGGAAGAATACTGATTCCCCACCAGGAATGGTAATCGTCAGGATGATTATTGAATTTGTACCATTTATAGTAAGGTGATTTTTCTGACTGATATGCTCCCAACGAAGGATATCTGCCGTATTTGTTAAAGTATATACTGTCATCACCGGTGTGACTGAACACACCGTCAAGTATAATTGAAATACCAAGCTTTTCAGCTTTTTTGCAAAGAGATCTGAAATCTCTTTCCGTACCGAGCAGCGGATCTATATTTTCATAATTTGCAGTGTCGTATCTGTGGTTACTCTGAGCTTCAAAAATAGGATTAAGATAAATACAGGTAACACCTAATGAAGAGATATAATCAAGTTTTTCTTCTATCCCCTTTAAGTCACCTTGAAAATAATCGTTGTTAAGCACCTTACCTTCGTTTGTTGGGCGCCAGTAAGGTTGACCGTGTATATCATCTCTCAGAATTCTGTCGGAAGGTATATTCTTCTTTTCCTTACCTGAAAAATAAAAGCGGTCAGGGAAAATCTGATATATTATACCGCCCTTCAACCAATCAGGGGTACTGAAATCTTCAGCGTATACAGATAACTGCCAATCATTTTTAGCCATTGAAAGAGTACCGCAGGAATTACCGTTATGTCTTATGGAAGTTCTGCCCCAGGCGGTGTCATATTCAAAATGATAAAAATAGATTCCGCTTTTAAAAGGCTTATAATCTATTCCCCACCATTCTTCATCTTCACCCTCCATTGAAAGCCAGGTCAACGGATGATATATGTAATCGCCGTTATCTTCTTTTATCAGAAGATGTACAGCACTACACCCTAAATGTCGAGGAAGAACAACCCTGAAAGTAATGTTCTGATTATTTTTAACAGCACCGTATGGGTATTTGTGAAGAGTATTGCGGGAGTTAAAGGGTATATATTCCATATCACACCTCTGTGAAGTAATTATAAAAGTATTTGCAGCATATATATATAATAAAAAATTACGATTGGTGGAAAAATTTATGTTTGTTGTTTCATTAAATTCAGATAAGCTTAAAAAAATTATCGGTCTGTGCTTAGCTGTTGTATTTACCGTAATCGGAGGTATCGTTTATGTTTCGCTGACGGAAGTTGCACCTGTATCAAAAATCGGTGGATACACAATGAAGGCCTCAACCGCTGAGGAACGCACCGCATTTTTCTCTCAATTCGGTTGGCAGATAAAAGATGAGCCATCCGTTGTAAAAGAAGTGATAATTCCTGAAGAATTCGATAAAACATATGACCAATATAACGAACTTCAGCTTTCACAAGGTCTTGATCTTGAGCCATTCAAGGGCGTTCGGGTAAAATACTGGAGCTATGAAATTTTAAATTATCCGCAAAGCACAAATAACGGTGCAAAAATAATGGGCAACATCCTTATTTATGACGGTATTGTAGTCGGTGGCGATGTATGCAGCACCGAGCTTGACGGCTTTATGCACGGATTTGAAATGCCTGAAATCAGTTAAGTATCCAATCCTTTATTCTATCAAGAAGGCTGATTTCTACAGTGGCCTTCATATAAAGTCCGTCTTCTCTGTATTCTTCATATTCCACAACACCTTCCTTGCGGATCCTTGCAGCAACAGCACCTTCAGAAAACGGAATTAGAAGCTCTGCTTTTCTTCTTGTAGGCGGCAGCTCTTTCAGAATTGCATTCAGCAATTCTTCAAAACCCTTTTCATGCAAGGCGGATATCATAACGGTTTTGCCGAAGGTAGGCATTGAATAAATATCACCTACAAGGTCGCATTTATTCATAACTGAAACAACAGGCTTATTCTGACAGCCAAGTTCATAAAGAAGATTTTTTGTAACCTCAAGATGCTCAGATGCATGTTCATCCGATGCGTCGCATACATTAAGAATTACTGTTGCGTGAGCTGCTTCTTCCAAGGTAGATTTAAAGGCTTCAACAAGCTTGTGAGGAAGTCGTCTTATAAGACCAACAGTATCAACAAGCATAACCTGTCTGCCATCAGGAAGAATCAATGCTCTTGACGTTGGATCAAGGGTTGCAAAAAGCTTATTTTCAGAAAGAACACCCGCATTAGTGAGAGCATTCATCAATGTAGACTTGCCTGCATTAGTGTAACCAACAATTGCAACTGTCTGTACACCGTCCTTTTCACGCCTTTTATGCATCTGAGCTCTTCTTTTTTCAAGCTCCTTAAGTTCATCCTCAAGCTTTTGAATGCGTCTTCTTATATGTCTCTTATCACTTTCAAGCTTTGTTTCACCGGGTCCTCGGGTACCGATACCACCACCAAGGCGAGAAAGAGAAGTACCCTGACCTGCAAGCCGTGGCAACTGATATTTAAGTTGTGCCAATTCAACCTGTAATTTACCCTCTGCAGTTCTGGCTCTTAGTGCAAAAATATCAAGAATCAGCATGGTACGGTCAATAACTCGCACTCCGGTAAGCTTTTCAAGGTTTCTTTGCTGAGACGGAGAAAGCTCACTGTCAAAAATAAGAAGATCAACCTCCTGACTCTGGCAGAAGGCTATTATTTCCGCTAATTTACCTACACCGACAAAAGTAGCTTTTTCAGGAGTATCTTTTTTCTGAATAACCTTGCCGATTACTTCTGCTCCTGCTGTATTTGTAAGTTCTTCGAGTTCATTAATTGATACTTCCGCATCAAATTCACCCGTATCAACGCTTACAAGTAAAGCTTTTTCCTTTTCAAATTTGTTTTCATAAAGAGTCATAACATAACCTCTTCAATTTTAATTTACAATCAGATAACTATAAGCTTCTTTTCGCACTGAGTAAGATTAATATATCCTTCATCCGTAACAAGAGCCATATCTTCAATTCTGACACCGAACTTACCGGGCAAATATATTCCCGGTTCCACGGTAACGATATGACCTGAGGATAAAACTTCTGTACTCGATGGATTAAGTGAAGGTAATTCATGAATTTCAACACCAACACCGTGGCCCGTTCCATGACCGAAATAATCACCGTAACCCGCATCTTTTATAATGTTCCTGGATACAGCATCAACTTCATTACATTTTACACCGGCTTTTATTGCTTCAAGACCTGCTATCTGTGCATTAAGAACCGTTTCATAAACTCTAATCTGCTCTGAAGATACTTCACCCACAGCAACAGTTCTTGTCATATCTGAATGATAAAAATCAACAACTGCACCGTAGTCCATTGTAATAAAGTCACCATTTTCAATTTTTTTA
>JAXJQQ010000036.1:0-7984 GCA_036311065.1 Acutalibacteraceae bacterium
ACCAACTGATAAAGGTAGGCATCAAATGTCTGCTCTGTAACATAGCTGTATATCTCAACTTCGGGATTTTCATTACCTTGTCGAACAATTCGACCTTCTCGCTGTAGGCTAAGCACCCGGCGCCTTGTCATATTACTATGGTAGGTTTCCAAGTGCTCGCCCCAGAACCGTACTTACATTTCTCAATGTATACGGCTCCCCATTTATAAACTCAATCTAACTTTCCACAGTGAAGCTTTTTATGACATTCTCTGCATAGTGCAAGAGTTTTCCGTTGTTTTGCTATCATAAGAGCTTCCCAATATTTTTTGCCTTGTAAGTCTTTTAAGCGGTGAATGTGGTGTATTTCTATAGGTGTATTTGTCTTGCCGCACACTTCACACTTTTCCGCTTTCAACCTATCAATAAGGCTTGTACTACTGAAATACTTTATATCATTTGGAATCATATCCACATTAGAATAAAATGCCTTTTTCTGTCTTTTAAAACCTTGATTATAGAAAAGTCTTGTGCATTCAATACCTTTTGAGTTTTTGAATTTTACTGCAAAATCTTTGTTCAATCTATATTTCTCAATAATTCTGTGTACAGTTGTTCTGTATTTAGTAGCGTATGTTTTATACATACTGTATTCCAAAATATA
Source organism: Acutalibacteraceae bacterium (assembly GCA_036311065.1). Lineage (GTDB taxonomy): Bacteria > Bacillota > Clostridia > Oscillospirales > Acutalibacteraceae > UBA6857. Next base: position 644 of record JAXJQQ010000036.1, read on the forward strand.
TTTGTAACTATTAATTATTGAGCTATTATTCGCAATGCAATAATAGTTATAGAACCCTCTGATTTTACTGTTATAGTAATCAAGAATTTCTAAATCATCGCAATCTTTTAATCTGTATATTGCTTTAGGTTTCCATATTTCTTTGCCATTATGATATACGAGTTTCAAAGCTCCTGTTTCCAATAAGTTTTTCCTTATTGTTTCGCTCGAGATTTCCAATACAACTCGACCTGTATAATTTCTAACAAGCCTACCGATTTTATCTCTCTTGTTTAGATTGCTTTGGCGAACTCTTATTTCATAACTCAAGAATTTAGCACATTTCTTTGCATTGGTAATGAGTGTTTTCTCTTCGGAAAGTTCAAGCTGTAATTCATTATATAAGAAGTTTTTAATATCTTCTTTTATTTTCATACAGTCATCTTTTGAACCGATAACACCGCAAAGCCAATCATCAGCATATCTTACATAAAACAGTCTTGCATAGCTTTTGTCCATCGGGTCGCTATGAGGAATATTTACTCTTTCTTTTTCTAACTGTCTTATGCTTGATATTGCCGCTTGCCTTTCAGCTTCATTAGAAGCATTTTTCAATGCATTTCGTGCTTTTGATAAAGCAACTTCATTTTTACGATATTCTGTTGTGCGTTTGCGGTCTTTTCCTCTATTAAATTTTGAGATATACTCATTTATATACTTATCAAATTTATCAAGATAAATATTTGCAAGAACAGGACTTATTATGCCGCCTTGCGGAGTACCCGAAAAGGTATTGTGAAAAGTCCAATCTTCCATATATCCCGCATTAAGAAATTTACGGATAAGGCGAAGAAATCTTTCATCCTCAATCCGTTCTTTCATAATGTTTATCAGAGTATCGTGGTTTATATTATCAAAGAAGCTTTTAATATCTCCTTCAATAAACCATTTAACCCCCGTGAAAGTCTTTTGAATTTTATCAAGTGCAGTATGACAACTTTTGTTTGGTCTGAACCCGTGTGATGTGTCTTCAAAGTGACCTTCATAAATTGCTTCTAAAATCATTTTTATAACTTCTTGAAGTAATTTATCATCAAACGAGGGTATTCCAAGCGGACGCATCTTACCATTTTTCTTAGGAATATAAGTACGCCTTGCAGGTTGTGGTTGATAACTTTCGTCTTTCAAAGTGAGTATGATTTTCTTTATTCTTTCAACACTCATTCCGTCAACTGTTTTATTATCAGTTCCTTTTGTCATACTTCCGTTGTTTGAATAAATTCTTTGATAAGCATTAAGGTATAGCTGCTCATTATAGAGTAACCGATATAAACGCTTGTATTTGTAGTTTTTATTGTTACTGTGTTTTGTTAGAGTGATTAACACATTTTCAGGATTTCTCATAATGTCTCTCACATTTTCCTTTCTATAATGTTAATGTTATAAACTGCCTTCCTTCGCCATGTACGTGCCGTTAACACGCTCGGACTACTACGAAGGCTCCGTTACCATATCAAATATTCATAAGCCTATGCTTAATAGCTTTTTTTACAAAAGCGTTTTGACTTAGGTAATCCCCGTTTAGCTGTATAACAACTTGGCTTGATGAGTTGTCGGATACGACTTCCGCCCTTTTATGCTTATTGCATATATACTGTAATTTGTCTATGCTCGTACTCCTACAGCAGTGAAATACAAGAATTACAGTATGACGATTTATAACTATCTTACGTCATAGTCCCGACACAGACCATTTGGACTATCGTTTAACCAGTATGGGCTTTATCCTCATACTCATCATTTCATCTCACCATTCAGTCGCAGTTTGATAGTTAACTGACTTATGGCTTTACCGACGTGCTATGTTCCCTGATGTTTGGTTTCCCTCACAGGTAAATCGGTTGATGATAGACACATCGCTTGTTTTACCACCTCCTTTAAGCGATGTTAAGACACTCGTCTACTACCTTGCCAAAGGTAGATTTGTTATACCGCCTTTACGGGCGCACGTTGAAGGTCTGCGGGACGCCACGGACAATCTGTGTGATGAATCGCTATGAGCTTCTGCTGAACATTAGTACCGGCACCCATTTTTGCGGTCGAACCTATAAGAACACGAACCTGACCTGAACGGACTTTTCCGAAAAGGTCTTTTTTCTTTGCCTCACTGTCTGCGTTATGAATAAAGGCAATCTCACTTTCGGGGACACCCTTTGCAATAAGTTTTTTCTTAATGTCATCATAAACATTAAACTTGCCGTCATTATGCGGAGTAGAAAGGTCACAGAAAATAAGCTGTGTTGATTTCTGCGGAGTTGTTCGCTCCCAAATGCCATAAACATTATCAACACAAGCTGCAACCTTGCTGTCAGGGTCATCAGGTAACATTTCATTGAATAGTCTTTGGTCAAGTGCTAACTTTCTGCCGTCATTGGTAATGAGAAGCATATTATCAACACTTGAATCAACCATCTTGTTTCTTACCTTCTCGGCTCGTTCAGAAAGAGATTCAACAATCTGTTTCTGATGCTCTGTCGGTTTAACTGCAATATTGTGAAAGTTTGCTTTTGGAACAGGGAGATTTAACATATCTGCCGTCTGTATATCTGCAACCTGTCTGAACATCATCATAAGTTCGGGTAAATTATAGAATTTGGCAAACCGTGTTTTTGCTCTGTATCCCGTACCTTCGGGAGCAAGTTCAATAGCAGTAACAGTTTCACCAAAGGTTGATGCCCAAGAGTCGAAATGCTGTAAATGTTTATCTTCAAGAGCATCATACTGAAGGTATCTCTGCATTGTATAAAGCTCTACCATTGAGTTTGAAACGGGAGTACCCGTTGCAAAAATAACGCCCTTGTTTCCAGTTACTTCATCAAGGTATCTGCACTTCATATAAAGGTCGGAAGATTTCTGTGCTTCTGTCTGTGCGATACCGCCCACGTTTCTCATTTTTGTATATAAGAAAAGGTTCTTGAAGTTATGAGCTTCGTCAACAAAGAGCCTGTCAACACCGAGTTCCTCAAAGGTAACAACATCGTCTTTTCGGCTTTGGTCATTGAGCTTATCGAGTTTTGTCTGCAGAGATTTCTTCGTTTTTTCAAGCTGCTTAACGGTAATTTTCTCACCTCTGTCATACTTAATTTGAGCTACACCGAGAGTAATTTCATCAATCTGTCGCTGAAGCATTTCTCTCTGTCTTTCAATACTTATAGGGATTTTCTCAAACTGTGAGTGACCTATGATAATAGCATCATAATCACCCGTAGCAATACGAGCACAGAACTTTTTACGGTTCTTTGTTTCAAAATCCTTTTTAGTAGCTACAAGAATATTTGCTGACGGATAAAGCTGAAGATATTCAGATGCCCACTGCTCTGTAAGGTGGTTAGGAACTACAATAAGTGATTTATTGCAGAGTCCGAGCCTTTTGCTTTCCTGTGCTGCAGCAACAATTTCAAATGTTTTACCTGCACCAACAACATGAGCAAGTAACGAATTACCACCGTACATAATACGGGCAACTGCATTTATCTGATGTGGTCGCAGAGATATTTCAGGGTTCATACCCGAAAATGTGATATGACTTCCGTCATACTCACGAGCACGCATTGAATTGAACAAATCGTTATATATTCTTACAAGTCTTTCTCTTCGGTTCGGGTCTTTCCATATCCAATCCTGAAAGGCTTGTTTTATCATTTCCTGCTTACCTTGTGCTATAGCAGTTTCTTTTTTGTTGAGAACAGGCTTTTTATTTCCGTGTTCATCTTCAACATAGTCAAAGATACGGACATCTTTCAGATTAAGAGTATCTTCAATAATCTTGTAACCGTTTATTCGGGTTGTACCGTAAGTGTTGTTAGCGACAACATTAGTACGGTCATAAGATTTGTTCGCAATAGTCCATTCTCCCGTAAGCTCGGTATATTTTACTTTAATATTCCATTGAGCATAACGAGGTGTCTGTAAAATCTCATATACAAATCTTTCGACATCTTCAGGCGGGAGCCAAGTTGCACCCAAACGAACAGAAATTTCACTTGCTGTCAAATCTTTAGGCTGAACCTTTTCAAGCATTTCCACATTGATGTTGTAATCATCGGGGTAAAGCTCTGCCGTTCTTCTTGCAAGTTCAAGTTTCTTTCGTACATTGCCTGACAAGTATTCATCTGCAGGGAGATACCTTTCATCGTTACTATACTCATTTGTGTATTCCGGGTTAAGGAAGATTACACCTTTGAGTTCTTCAAAGAGTTCCTGTTCCGTTTTACCCGTAAGCTCACACATAAAGTCCATATCAACCTTTGCTTTTTCACCGATTGAAACAGCGAGTGCTTCACTTGCAGTTGAAACAGATGTTACTTTAATATGAGGTTTGATTGTTCTCTTGGTAAACATATCTGCCTTGCGTTTAAGTTCACCGTTTTCACCAACGATTTCAAGAGAACAAAGCAAACAATATGAACTGTCATCGGCAAAGGCTAATCTGTTTGCTCTTGCATTGAGAAGTCCGTATTTTTTTGTAAAATCGTCATACAAGGTGTTTAATCTGTCCTGTGCAGACTTGATTGAACTGTCGGGGTAATCATCTGTCTGTAATCGTATAAGCTCTCTTACACAATCACGGATTTTAATCATTCCCTTAATTCTGTTTTCGGCAGTTGCAGAAACATCAACAGGGTTCATTCTGCTGTTTTGACGATAATATATCTTATCCTCAACAACTGTAAAGCTAAAGTTTTTAACATTCGGGTCTGCAGGAACTGAATTATCTTCAACTTCACCGATTTCCGAAATATCAAACTCTGTTATCTCTGCGTGAATATTCTGTACTGCTTCACTTAAAAGGTCAGAAAGAATTCTGTCCTCATATGGTTTACAAGTCAAGGAATGACCGAACTGCGATGACTCCATAACCATTTCACCGAGTACCATTTCAGGATGGTCAATAAAATACTTGTTGTATTCATTACCGTTCTCATCACGGTCAAGGTGAACCCAATCGGGCTCATCATTTACAAGAGTATCTCTTTTCTGCAAGAAGAGAATATCAGATGTTACCTCTGTACCTGCATTAGCCTTAAATGTGTTATTAGGCAAACGAATGGCGCCGAGAAGCTCGGCTCTTTGTGCGATATATTTTCTTACATTTGAGTTTCTCTTGTCCATTGTACCCGATGAAGTGATAAACGCAATTACACCACCGGGGCGAACCTTATCAAGGGTCTTACCGAAAAAGTAATCGTGTATGAGCCAATTATTCTTGTCATACTTTTTATCAATCACTTTGAATTGTCCGAAAGGCACATTACCTATTGCTACATCAAAGAAACTGTCAGGAAGTGATGCGTTTTCATAACCCTGCACCGTAATACCTGATTTCTGATATAACTGCTGTGCAATACGACCTGTTAAGCTATCAAGCTCAACACCGAAGAATTTACTCTTCTGCATATTGTCAGGAAGCATACCTATAAAGTTACCCGTACCGCAAGACGGTTCAAGAATATTACCTTCGCTGAATCCCATATTACCGAGTGCTTCATACATAGCACGGATAACTACAGGAGGCGTATAGAAAGCAGTAAGTGTGCTTTCTCTTGCTGCGGCATATTCTTCGGGAGAAAGTGTTACGATAAGTTCTTTGTACTCATTTGCCCAACTTGCTTTACTTTCATCAAAAGCATCAGCAAGACCACCGAAGCCAACATACTTTGAAAGTATTTCCTGTTCTTCGGGAGTTGCAAGACGGTTTTCAAATTCAAGCTCGTGCAAAAGATTGATAGCTGCCATATTATTACGGAATTTTTCTTTCGGTCCGCCAACACCTAAATTATCATCCGTTATTCTGAAATTGTGTTTTTCACTATCGGGAATAGTCGGATGAAGTGTTGTTACCTTCTCTTTCTTTTCTTCCCAAGTTGGAGGAGTAAGAGTAGGTTCTTCCGTCTTAATTGTTTCCACAACAATATCATAAGGAAGACCGTTTTCTACTGCGGGGTATTCAGCAACTTTTTCAGTTGTATATTCCTGTTTTTCAGGTACCAAATGCTCACGAACAAAACCGATTTTCTCAACTCTGTTTAAAGGGTAAATTGATGTTGTATCACGCATTGATACATCACCAAATACAGGGTCTATCTTTTCGATGATAAATGTGTTGCCGTCAATTATGACCTCTTTGCCGATAAGGTCTGCATCTGTAATTTCTTCCACTATTTCTTCTTCGGCTCGTTCCAAATACGGACTTGGAATTATCTCAAAGCCTTGTGGCGGTGGGTCAAGCTCATTAACAAAATCTCTTGAAATTGTATTGCCGTCCTTATCGGCATACACAACAACAGACATCGGAGTACCGTAGAAATTTTCATCCTTAATATCTTTTACAAACTGATATTCGCTAGTGTACTCAATACTTTCACGAACCGTGCCGTCTGTATGAAGATAATCAATTCTGCCTACAGGCTTACTTTCAACCGGATCTTCCTTGTTCTGAGAAACAATCGTATAGGTTTTTCTCTCACCGTTTTCAAGGGAACACACAGCAACATCAAAACCTCTGTCTGTAAGCATATCAAGATAAGTTTCAAGACGATGCTTTGGAATGCCACACATATCAACAGTAACATTATCACCGATTGTTCTGTGAGTGAGCTGTAAGTCAAGTGCTTCTGCCATATCCTTTGCATCTTCACCAAGAGCTTCAAAGAAATCTCCAACCTGATACAAAAACAGCTTGTCAGCATTTTCAGCCTTAAGCTCGTTATACTGTTGCCAATACGGGTTTAATATGCTGTCCTTAACAGGTACACCGTAGCTTTCTGACAATTCTTTAAACTCTTTGAGCAGTTCATCACGAATACCAAGAACAGAACCGTCTTTTTCAAAAACAAAAGCTTCTTTTACAAGGAATTCATAAAGCTCTTTTCCACTCCAGAGATTATCATTATCTCTTGCTACAAGAATACCGCCCTCATAAGTCAGGTCAATATCATCAATCTTTAATGCTGAGAGAACATCGTACAACACTTCTGTTTCTTTCGTTTCCGGCTGAACAAAGGTTAATATTGGAGCTTCTGCACTCTTTGCTTCTTCAACAAGAGCCTGCATAGTTTCCTTTGTGCAATCAGTTAAATCAACTGCAGAGTGGAAATATTCATAATCTTCCTTATACTCTTTTGTGCCGTAATCAGAAAGTGTCTGTTTTGCAACAGAACCGAGATAATCAAAAAATTCTTTTTCATCCGTATAAAGCTCTGCCGCTTTTAAAATATCCTCATAAGAGATAAGGTTATTAACAAACTGTCCCTTACCGTCATTGCCGTCAGGATTGTAATATACCCACTCAACATTATTACT
>JAXJQQ010000037.1:0-1801 GCA_036311065.1 Acutalibacteraceae bacterium
ATTTCACGAAGACGAGGGAGAATGTCATTGTTAGGCTTTTCTGCAAAGGTAGCAACTACCTCGTGACCTTTAACCTTGAAGGAATATTCACCTCTGATGTCATCATCAAGATAACGGATACACGCTTTAAGAATACCTATATACTTCACCAATACACATCACCTCGCATCCCTGTTTCGCTGTCGCTGAAGGTATCTGTAATAATGCTCGCAGGCTTTCAGTACAAAATCTTCAAAGTCTTTGTCCTTAATCTTAGGTGCAACCTTCTGCAGTTTTTCCATAGGTGTCTTGAACATAGGCTTCTGATTCGGCTTTTCTGACATAAGCCTGTCTTCAATGCTTTCTGCAGTAAGTGTGCCTTCATTGAAATCTCTGTGCATATGCCAAGCCTGAGAATATGAAGGTGTACATTCTTGTTCTTCAATTATGCGAAGCAAGTCATACTGCAATTGTTCATCAAGGAACGAAAGCTCAACACCGACGGAGAAGGCGATTTTATCTTCGTCCATCATTTCAAGCAGTTCGGGAATGAGATAAGTCAGACGGATATATCTGTAAACTTTATCTCGGCTTTCACCTGTGATGTTGCCGATTTCAGTTGCAGAGTCGAACTTTGTCGCAACTTGCGACGAAGTTAAATCTGTTCTTTCTCCTTGCCTTTTAATTGCCTCAAGTTTCAACTTGTAAGCAAATGCCTTTTCCGACGAGAGTATATGCTCCCTATGCAGATTACTGTCCACAAGCATAATTGCAGCTTCATCTCTGCTCACGGCATAAATTAAAGCAGGTACTGTTTCCAGCCCTGCTTTTACTGATGCTCTCAGGCGTCTGTGACCTGAGATAATCTCATATTCATCTGTTGTATTTTCTAAAGGTCTTACAACAATGGGTGAGATAACACCTTTCTGCTGAATACTCTCAATGAGAGTGTTCAGCTCTTCATTATCTAAAACCTTATACGGATGTCCCTCAAAGGGATGAATTTTTTCTACCGGGATATTTACCGGTGCTTTTAACTTTTTGTTAGCCATTTTATCGGCCCCTTTCTATTTTTCTAATTTTATTAATTTCTGCCTGATGCTCTTTTTGTAAGAGCTCATATAAATGCGGAGATTTATCAAGAATATCTTCCGCCTGTTTGAGTTTTTTTCTCAACGGCGTGATTTCTTGCGTTATCTCCTTACGCAGGGCTTTGTACCTCTCCTTATCTTCGGGTGTGGTTGCTCTGCGTTTTTTATTGTCTGCCTTGCTTCGTTTTTCTTCAAGCTCGGCAATTTTAGATTTTGTTTCATCAATGGTAACTACTAAATCGTCAGTAGTCTGAATCTGATTGTCAGCTAAGAAATGATAATCAACCACATATTGTTTGATATCCTTTGCGGCGTGCCTCATTTCAGGAGAAATGAGCATTGCATCTGCAACTTCCTTTAATAACTGAAACACCAAGATTATTAATAGGAACATAGTGTTTACATAAATAACCTCAGGTCGTTTGCCGTGCTCAATGCCAAACTCTAATTTCTTTCTGACTGATTCAAGAGGAAAGCATCTGCGTCTTGCATAGAAGAAATTATTCCAATCAGCAAGGTGATGTCCGCTGTAATAGGTTTCGTTGAATCTCTTTTCAATGCCCTCTACTGTATAACCAAGACCTTCAACCCTTACGCCTCTTTCCCAATCCTTTCCTTTGATGGTAAAACGCCTGTAATCAACTTCATATCCCATAGTGAAAAGAACTCTTCTGAATTCATCCCAGCTTGTTGCAACAGTAAGACAAATTTCAATATCTTCTCTGAGCATA
>JAXJQQ010000038.1:0-15899 GCA_036311065.1 Acutalibacteraceae bacterium
AAGGTGGACAAGATCGTGGGCCCGGGTAATGCCTATGTTGCCGAAGCCAAACGGCAGGTCTTCGGTCTGGTGTCCATCGACATGATCGCCGGCCCCAGCGAAATTCTCATCGTTGCCGACGGCAAGAGCAATCCCGTCCATGCCGCTGCGGATCTTTTGAGTCAGGCAGAGCACGATCCCATGGCCAGCGCTGTGCTGGTCACCGACAGTGAAAGCTTTGCCGAAGCCGTCAGCGCGGAGCTGGAGCGGCAGATCCCCCTGCTTTCCCGTGCCGCCATCGCCCGGGCTTCCATTGACAGTAATGGCAAGATCATCATTGCCGAGGATCTGGATGTGGTCATTTCCATTGCCAACGAGATTGCTCCGGAGCATCTGGAGCTGTGTGTGGACAACCCCTTCGACTATCTGGATAGCATCCGGCACGCCGGCTCCATCTTTATGGGCAGAAACTGTCCTGAGGCTTTAGGTGACTACTTTGCAGGACCTAACCACACCCTTCCCACAAGCGGAACGGCTAAATTCTCAAGCCCTCTTTCCGTTGACGATTTTGTAAAAAAGACACAGTATACCTATTATACCTACGATGCACTCAAAAAGGTGGCAAAGGATGTTGCCTTCTTTGCGGAAAAGGAAGGCCTTACAGCCCATGCTAAAAGTGCAGTTATCCGTACGGAGGATGAAACAAAGTGAGCAGATTTTTCTCTTCGAAATACAGTAAGCTTATTCCATATACCCCCGGTGAACAGCCTAAGGATATGGAATATGTAAAGCTTAATACAAACGAATCACCTTTTCCGCCTTCGCAAAAGGCAATGGAGAAGGCTAAGCTGATGGCGGAAAGCCTGCAGCTTTATTCCGACCCTGAGCTAAGAGACCTTGTTTCCGTTGCCTCGGAGCACTTCGGAGTAGAAAAGGACGAAATCCTTTTCACCAACGGATCAGATGAAATACTGAACTTTGCCTTTATGGCATTCTGTGATGAAGACCATCCCGCGGTGTTTCCTGACATAACCTACGGCTTTTATCCTGTGTTCGCCGATATAAACAATATTCCTTATGAGAAAATTCCTCTTAAGGATGATTTTACAATCAATGTTCAGGACTATATCGGTATAAATAAAACAGTTATTATTGCAAACCCCAATGCTCCCACGGGTATAGCTCTTCCCGTTTCAGATATTGAAAGGATAGTCAAGAGTAATCCCGATTCCGTGGTTGTAATTGATGAAGCCTATGTTGAATTCGGTGCAGAGAGTGTTATACCGCTTATACATAAATACGGTAACCTTCTTGTTACCCGAACCTTTTCAAAATCCTGCTCAATGGCAGGTGCACGCTTAGGCTTCGGCATCGGCTGTAAGGAGCTGATACAGGACCTTAACACAATCAAGTATTCCACTAACCCCTATAATGTTAACCGTATGACAATGGCGGCAGGTGTGGGCACAATTGAAGATTATACTTATGTTGAAAACAACTGTAAGGAAATAGCGGAAATAAGAAAGTGGGCGACGGAAGAGCTTTCAGCACTCGGATTTACGTCTACGGAATCCTCAGCAAACTTCATTTTCGCAAAGCACGAAAAAGCGGAGGGTAAGACTCTTTACCTTAAGCTGAAGGAAAAGGGTGTTCTTGTCCGTCACTTTGATACACCGAGACTTACACCTTATCTCAGAATCACCGTCGGCAGTAAACAGCAGATGCAGATTCTTATTTCCACACTTAAAAATATACTGGAGGAGATTTTATGACAGCAGAAATTACCCGCAAAACAGCGGAAACAGATATCTCTTTAAAGCTCAGCCTTTACGGCAAAGGTAACAGCAGCATAAATACAGGCTGCGGCTTTCTTGACCATATGCTTACCCTTTTCTCCAAGCACGGCCGTTTTGATCTTGATATAACCTGCAAGGGTGACACTCAGGTGGATTTTCACCACACTGCTGAGGATATCGGTATTGTTCTCGGTCAGGCTTTTAAGCAGGCATTGGGGGATAAAAGGGGTGTTACCCGTTACGGCAATATGATTCTTCCCATGGATGAGGCACTGATTCTTTCTGCCGTTGATTTTTCGGGCAGAGGCTACCTCGGTTATGATTTGCAGATACCTACGGAAAAGGTAGGCGTATTTGATACTGAGCTTGTTGAAGAATTCTTCCTCGGCTTTGTAAGAAATGCTGAAATCACACTTCACATAAAGCAGCTTGCAGGTACCAATTCCCATCATATCATTGAGGGCACCTTCAAGTCCGTTGCAAGAAGCATAAAGCAGGCTGTTGCAATAGATAAGGATTTTGCTGATGAGATTATGTCCACGAAAGGTGTTTTATAATGGTAGCAATTGTTGATTACGGTGTGGGCAATCTTTTCTCACTTAAAAGCTCCCTTGCCGCCGTTGGTGCTGAGGTTGTAGTTTCTTCTGATATTGAGGTGCTGAAAAAGGCGGATCAGGTTATTCTTCCCGGTGTGGGTGCCTTTGAGGATGCGGCAAGAAAGCTCCGTGAAAGCGGCCTTGCAGAAAAGCTTATTTGTCTTGCAAAAAGCGGAAAGCCATTTTTGGGAATATGTCTGGGTATGCAGATGCTTTTTGAAAAAAGCTTTGAATACGGTGAGCATGAAGGCTTAGGTCTTATCAATGGTAATGTTAAGGCTATTGATGGTGTTATTCCCGAGGGGTACAAGATTCCCCATATCGGCTGGAACGCTCTTATTATGAAAGGGGAAAGGAATCCTCTTTTCAAATACATAAATGACGGTGACCACGTGTATTTTGTACATTCATATTATGCCGCTGACTGTGACGGTTCAGTTATTGCCACATCGGAATACGGTGCTGAGCTTACGGCTGCCGTTGCTGACGGAAACATTTTCGGCTGTCAGTTCCATCCCGAAAAAAGCGGTAAGGTCGGCCTTGCAATTTTAAAGGCATTTACTGAAATGAAAGGGGAGTAAAAAATGATTATTTATCCTGCAATTGATTTATATGAGGGTAAGGCTGTTCGTCTTTTTAAGGGCGACTATAATCAGATGACTGTTTACAGTGAAAATCCCCTTGAAATTGCTCTTGATTTTGAAAAAAACGGGGCCACACATATTCATATGGTAGACCTTGAAGGTGCAAAGACCGGAACTACCCCCAACTTTGAAACAGTAGTAAAGGTAAAGAATAACACGAGCCTTTTTTGTGAAATCGGTGGAGGCATCCGCAGTATGGAGGTTATTGACCGATATATTTCAGCAGGTGTTGACCGTGTGATTTTAGGTACTGCAGCCGTAACAAGCGAGGGCTTTGTTAAGTCGGCAGTTGAAAAATACGGTGACAAAATTGCTGTCGGTATTGATATTAAGGACGGCTTTGTTGCCATAAAGGGCTGGACTGAGAAATCCGGAATCAAGGCAATGGATTTTGCCCGTGAGATGGAGCAAATCGGTGTTAAAACCCTTATCTGCACCGATATTTCAAAGGACGGTGCAATGGAAGGCACAAACCATGACCTTTATAAAGAGTTGAGTGAAAAATTCGGTATGCAGATTATAGCCTCGGGCGGTGTTTCATCAATTGACGATGTTAAAAGGCTCAGTGCAAGAAAAATGTACGGTGCCATTATCGGCAAGGCGTATTACACAGGCGCTATCAATCTGAAGGAAGCAATTGAGGTGGCAGAATGATAACAAAAAGAATTATTCCCTGCCTTGATGTAAGAGACGGCAGAGTTGTAAAAGGTGTTAATTTTGAATCCCTCCGTGACGTTAATTCGCCCGTTGAATTAGCAAAGTATTACAGTGAATGCGGAGCCGATGAACTTGTGTTTTACGATATCACCGCTTCTTCCGACGGAAGAAAGCTTTTTACGGATATTCTTTGCGAAACGGCAAAATCCGTTTTCATACCTCTTACCGTTGGCGGAGGTATAAATACCGTAAGTGACTTTGACCGTGTTTTAAAATGCGGTGCGGACAAGGTCAGCGTGAACTCAGGTGCAATCAGAAATCCCAACCTTATATATGAAGCAGCAAAGCTTTACGGTGACCAGTGTGTTGTAATTTCAGCTGATGTCAAGCGTGTTGACGGAGTTTTCCGTGTTTTCTCCAAGGGCGGAAGAGAAAACACAGGTATGGAAGCCATTGAATGGATAAAACGCTGTGTAGGTAACGGAGCAGGTGAGGTTGTTCTTAACTCAATAGATACTGACGGCGTTAAAAAAGGCTTTGATCTGGAAATGCTCGACAAGGTCTGCAATGCGGTTAACGTTCCCGTTATTGCTTCCGGTGGTGCGGGCTGTATAAAGGATTTTATTACTCTTTTCAACACCCTTCCTAAGGTTGACGCAGGTCTTGCCGCATCTATCTTCCATTTCGGTGAGGTTAAGATTTCAGACCTTAAGGATGAAATGGCAAAAGCAAATATTCCCACAAGGAGATAATTATGATTAATATTGACGAACTTAAATTTGATGAAAAAGGACTTATTCCTGCAATAGTTGTTGATGCAAAAACAAAAAAGGTTCTCACTCTTGCTTATATGAATAAGGAAAGCCTTGCAATTTCAATTGAAAAGGAGCTCACCTGCTTCTGGAGCCGCTCCCGTCAGGAGTTGTGGCTCAAGGGTGACACAAGCAAAAACTATCAGCATATAGTTTCAATCACGGCAGACTGCGATAAGGATGCACTTGTGGTTATGGTTGAGCCCGACGGTCCCGCCTGCCATAAGGGAACAATCTCCTGCTTTAATGATGAGGTATTCCAAAGCGAAGAGCGTCACGAGTTTTCATATGAAGGTCTTATGAAGCTTATTGAAGGCAGAAAGACCGACAGAAAGGAAGGCTCATACACAACATATCTTTTTGATAAGGGTATTGATAAAATTCTCAAAAAGATCGGTGAGGAAACAACCGAGGTTATTATCGCCGCCAAGGCAGAGGATAAAAAAGAAACAGTATACGAAATCGCAGACCTTGCATATCATGTTATGGTGCTTATGGTGGAGCAGGGTATTACTCTTGAGGATATCCACAATGAGCTTGCATCACGTCACGTAATTGACCATAAGGTTAAACAGGAAAAAATGACTTAAGCGATAGCTTAAGTCATTTTTTCTTATGATACCATCAACTTGCATAAAAAATCATGAGCTGTCAATAATTATTTTTAACAAAAAATAATTCATACCCACTTGCTATGAATTGAAAATGATGATATACTACTGATAAAGTAGGAATTACATCAGGAAAGGAGAGAAAAAGATGAAAATATCAACAAAGGGTCGTTACGGCCTTCGTATTATGACTGACCTTGCCGTGCACGGAAAAGACTGCTGTGTTTCTTTAAAGGATATTGCAGAAAGAGAGCACCTTTCCGAAAAGTACCTTGAGCAGATAATAAACAAGCTTACGAAAGCTGAGCTGGTTGAATCGGTCAGAGGTGCAAAGGGCGGATATCATCTTACAAAATCTCCTGAGGAAATTACCGTTGAGGATATTCTCAAGGCTACGGAAGGCTCTCTTGCCCCCGTTGCCTGTGCAGAGGATAACGGCAGATGTGAAAACTACTGTGACTGTGTAACCTCCTTTATATGGACGGAAATATACAAGGCGACTATTTCGGTGGTCAGCAGAATAACCCTCAGTGACCTTGCCGAAAGAAGTCAGCAAATAGAAAAAATCGAATTGGAGTGTTTGAAATGAGATTTGTTTATGCAGATAACGGTGCAACAACTCCCGTATCAAAAAAGGTTGTTGAAGCCATAATTCCTTATATGACAGAGCATTACGGCAACCCCTCAAGCCTTTACGAGGTTGGCCAGGTAGCTCACAGAGCCGTTGAAAAGGCAAGGCAGCAGGTTGCAACGGCCCTTAATGCCAAGGCAGACGAAATTTACTTCACCTCAGGCGGCTCGGAAGCTGATAACTGGGCAATCAGAGGAGCCGCACTGAACGGTGCAAAAAAAGGTAAAAAGCACCTTATCACAACAAAGATTGAGCACCACGCCGTGCTTCACACAATGGATAAGTTAGAAAAGGAAGGCTTCACCGTAACCTACCTTGATGTATACGATAACGGCATTGTAAAGGTAGAGGATGTTGAAAAGGCTATTACCGACGAAACCTGCCTTGTAACAATTATGTTTGCCAATAACGAAATCGGCACAATCCAGCCCATTAAGGAAATCGGTGCACTTTGCCGCAGCAAGGGTGTTCTTTTCCATACCGACGCTGTTCAGGCTGTAGGTCATGTTAAGGTTGATGTGGAGGATATGAACATTGATATGCTCTCTCTTTCAGGGCACAAGTTCCACGCCACAAAGGGCATCGGTGCTCTTTACTGCAAAAAGGGTATCCGTCTTCCCAACCTTATTGAAGGCGGTGCTCAGGAAAAGGGCAGACGTGCAGGTACGGAAAACGTACCCGGCATTGTCGGTCTCGGTGTTGCAATTGAAGAGATGTGCGAGTGCTTAGAAGAAAATGCAAAAAAGGTTGCCGCTCTGCGTGACAGACTTTTTGAAGGTGCAAGTAAAATCAGCCATTCAAGAATCAACGGTGACAGAGAAAAAAGACTCCCCGGTAACTTCAGCATGTGCTTTGAGGGTGTTGAGGGTGAAAGCCTTCTTCTTATGCTTGACTTCAAGGGTGTTTGTGCATCAAGCGGTTCAGCCTGCACCTCAGGCTCACTTGACCCCAGCCACGTGCTGCTTGCAATCGGCTTAAAGCATGAGGTAGCCCACGGCTCACTCAGGCTTTCACTCAGCGAATACAATACCGAGGAGGATGTTGACTACATTCTTGAAGTTCTGCCCCCGATTATTGAAAGACTTCGTGCAATGTCACCCCTCTGGGATCACATAATGGAACAGGAAAAGGAGAATAACTAATTATGGAATACAGTAAGAAAGTAATGGAACATTTCGCAGAGCCTCACAATGTTGGTGAAATCCCCGACGCAAACGGTATCGGTGAAATCGGTAACGCAAAGTGCGGCGACATTATGAAGATGTTCCTCAAAATTGAAAACGATATTATTGTTGACGTTAAGTTCAAGACCTACGGCTGTGCAAGTGCAATTGCAACATCATCCATTGCAACGGATATGATTAAGGGCCAGCCCATAAGCGAAGCACTCAAATTAACAAACAAGGCAGTTGTTGAAGCACTTGACGGACTTCCCGCAGTAAAGATTCACTGCTCCGTACTTGCCGAGCAGGCAATCAAGGCAGCTCTTGCCGATTACTACAAGCGTCAGGGCATCGATCCCGAGCCCATCGTAGGTAAGATTGAAGAACACGACCACGATGCATGCCATATATAATGAAAAAAGACGGCTTTTGCCGTCTTTTTTTAGTAGTCAGTAGTAAGGGAAACGGTCGCGGTGCGACCGTTTATTTTTATAAAAAAATAAACTAAAAATAAACTGAAAAATTATTGACTATTTGTGAACAAAAGAGTATACTCTAATATGTATAATTGCCGATAATAGACCTTATCGGTTAAAAATTGCTAAGTGAACAATATGTATGCCCCAAAGCACAAGGAGGTCAGATGTGTCCGGCACACATTCGCTCAAATGCAAGTATACAGAAAAAAAGAAAACAAAAAAACAAGGGGAAATCCCCGTTATGTCAGGTGAGCCTGGCATAACAAATCCTATAAGGAGATGATATTTAAAAATGAAAAACACACATTTCAAAAAAGCAATGTCATTGTTCCTGACCGTTCTTATGATTCTGTCCTGCTGGGTATGGGTACCCGGTGAGCATAATCATGCAAGTGCGGCAAATGATGCGATTAAGAATAAGTATCTTTTCGCTTACTTTACCGGCACAAGCAAGGAAGGCCAGACAATCCATCTTGCTGTTTCCGAAGACGGTTATAACTATACCGCCCTCAGAAACAATGAGCCTGTAATTATACCTTCAAAGGGTGTTGGTAATGTCCGTGACCCTTACATATGGTATAACGAGCAGGACAACTATTACTATATCCTTGCCACCGACCTTGACTTTACTGACGGCGGCGGAGATTACAGTAACAACTCACAGTCCTTTATCATCTGGCGTTCAAAGGACCTTGTTAACTGGTACGATGAAACCTTCATTGATGTATCTGCTATGTCTCACCTTATCGGTGATACAAGAAATATGTCCGCTGTATGGGCTCCTCAGGTTCTCTGGGACGGCAGTGCATATGTTGTTTACTTCACACTTGCTTGTAATGCTACAAGCTGGTTTGATATCGTATACCTTAAAACAACCGACCTTCTTGACCCCAATGCTTACTATGAGTTCGACTACATTCTCGGTAACGGTACCGGCAACGGTGTGGATAACGGCTACGGTGTAATTGACGCTGATATTATCCATAACCCCGGTGACGGTAAGTATTACCTTTTCTATAAGACAGAGTGTAACAATAAAGAGTTGGGCACAACCAACAAAGGTACATCACTCAAGACCATTCACTACTATGTTGGTGACACACCCACAGGTCCCTTCAGAAATCCCGGAGACACCAAGTGGTCAAACTGCGGCTTCTCTGTATTCCCTAACTATAATGTATCCCTTGAAGGCTGTAACTCATTCTTTGATAATGACGGCAACCTCATTATGTATGTTGATGAATTTGAGCATACAAACTATTATACCGGTAAGGCTGAGGCTTATTTCCATATCGCAAAGTCAAACGGTAATGACTTTACTTCTTGGTCATATCCTGATGTTAACTCTCATAACATCAACTCCCTTTCACCCCGTCACGGCTCCGTTGTAAAAATCACAACGGAAGAATATAACAGACTTCTTGCTAATTCTTATAACATTTCATCTTCATCCTTTCCTGAGTCTGAAACTCTTGAAGACCACCTTGTTGCAAGATATTTCACAACAAGCGATGTTAAATGGAACGATGTTATAGGTCAGCCTAACCTTGCTTCCTCAACAGGTATCACAATGGTTAACGACCCCTCTATCGGTTATTATGCATCCTTTGATTCAACAAACGGCGGTTGGGCAGAGGTTGATTTCGATTCTCTTTTCCTTAAGTCAAATGGTCTTAATTATGAAGACGGCTTTACAATCACCTTCTCTGCAAAGAGCTTCCCGATGGGCGGAAACAATAATGAAAACAACGACCGTATTTATGAAATAGCTGATGTTTTCGGCTCAAGAACAGGCACAGAGCATTATACTCACTATTCACCCGGTGGCGGTGGTAACGGCTCATACCTTGGTAACTATAACGGCCCCGTTGACAGCGGCAATGACTGGCTCAACGATAAAGACGGAGCTAACCGTGATGACGGCTGCTTCCATGATTATGTTATCAGCTACGCAACAGGTAATGTTATGGTTTATGTTGACGGCGAGCTTGTAATTTCAAGAAACCGTTTCACCGGTGTTAAGATTGATGACTCATGGTATAAGACTCTCGGTTCAAACGCTACAATGCGTATCGGTCGCTCAGGCTGGGACGAAGACCCCTTATTCAAGGGCTGGATTCAGAATCTTTGTGTTTATGACACCTCAATGTCCTATTACGATGCAAAGAGAATGAATGACGAGTTTAAAGAAGATATGGGCTGGGTTGGTGAAGGTAACTATACCGGTACATCTTCAGTTATACCCACCTTCCCCAATGCAAACGCTACTCAGATGAGCACAACAAGTAATACAGGTAAAACACAGAGCCCCTATACACCCTCTGCTCATTACGGTAACCTTCTTTACACAGCACCTGTTACAAAAACACCAAGTGGTGCAGCCGAAAAACAAAATCCTACTCGTGCTGATTTTAATAGTGCAACATACACTCAGCAAGGAGAAACACATGTCGGTATTTTCTATTCACCCTTAACGGTAATGATTCTTGACGGAAAAAATCCTGCAAGAATGCCCGTTATGATTGCCGGCCGATTAAATAAAAATAATTATGATGTTTATCTGTCATCTGTTTATCCTTCAAACGGAACAAGTGAAAGCGATAATCCTGAGATTAGGCTTGAGCATATGTGGTACGGTTGGACAGGAACAGACAAATATCATGAAACCGTACAGAATCCTGACGGTACAAATCATCAGATCGGTCATAATCAGGCAACCTCTACAAATACTGCATGGCTTGACGCTTCAAGTGGATGGGGTGGAAGCCAGAGTGATAGACAGGTGTATTGGTATGCTTCTACACTGAAAATTGATGAAGACAACATAGGTTTCGGCAATTCCTATTATAAAAAACTTGACCTCTTCTGGAGAATCAAGGGCGGCGGAGATCAAACATTTAATGTTCCCACAGCTACAAAGAACAACCCTATCTATGTTATCGACTTCCGTCCTATTCTTGAGCTCCGTGAAGAAATTACAGAAGCAAAATATAACGAGGTAATGAATAACACAGCTCTTTGCCCCGCTCTCCGTGAAAAATACGCTTCTGCAGTTAACACAATCAGAACACTTGATCCTCACAACTTCGGCTTTGCTGCCACTCCTGTAACCGCAACAAAGGCCTGTGCAAAGGCTATCGGTGAAGCTGTTACTACATATAACGGCGTTCTTTCTGAAATCGCAAGGCAGCAGTCCGCAGGTACATACGGTCACAGCGTTGCTGAGTTCGAAGCCCGTGAAGCAACCTGTGCAGAAAACGGCCTTACAGGCGGTCAGTACTGCTCAATCTGCGGCGAAATTCTTGCTGAACAGCAGGTTATTGCTACTCTTCCTCACACCTTCGGTGAAATCTTCACAGAAAACGGTGTTAAGTATAAGCAGTGCTCAGACTGCGGTGTTAAGCTTGAATATAAACCTTATGAGATCAGATATGAGAATCTGTTCTCGCTTAATCGCTGGATAGATTCTTTAAGTTACAATAATGGTAACGGTATAAGTGGCGGTGCTACTCTTTCAGCAGATGCCCATACGGGTAAAATTACAATTAATAACTCGAATACAGGTGAAGCAGTAACCAGTACTTCCGGCGGTACTAACAGAGATGGCACATGGACTTGCTATAGTATACCTGTAGTGGGTAACCGTACCTATGTTCTTGAGTTTACAACCTCAGGTGTACAGGGTGAAATTCATGTATTCAAGTATGATAAAGACGGAAACCTTACCGGAACTTACGGTGATACACCCCTTGCCGGCACAAACGGAACTTTCAATAAAGAATTCACAGTTAACTCGACCACCGCTTATCTTGAGCTTCGTTTCGACTGTAATGCACAGGGAACAACAACTTTCTCAAATATTGGTATATATGAAAAGGAAAACTTTGACACGTTCGGTGCAACAACAGAGGAATCCCGTCTTGCTTTCTATCCCGGTGATAACATAAAACTTCCTCACCCCAATGCTGCAGCCGGTTATTCATTCGCAGGCTGGTACACCGGTAACGGCGTTCGCATTGAAAATGTAAACCAGCTTAACAACCCCACAACCATTGTTTACGGTAAGTGGATTCCTGCAGGCTATGACGTTGTTTATGATAGCATCTTCTCCTTCTCAGATTGGGCAAAATCATCCTGTAACCAGCTTTACTATAAAGACGATAATTCAACAGGAACACTTCAAAGACTTGTAAAAAAAGAAGGTATTGTTACTGACTCTGAAAAGGGTACAATTACAATCACAAACGACGAGGATACCAACAACTTTGCAAGAACAAACTATTGGGTTAATAACGGTAATGTTTATAAAACACCTCTTAAGCAAAACACAGAGTATATTCTTGAATACACCGCTTCCAGTGATGACGGTGCAAAGCCCAGTGTATGCCTCTATATTACAGGCGGCACTGCACAGTATCCCGAAACCGGTAACTTTACAAGATACAGCACCGGCAAGCATTATTACAGATTTGACTCAGGTGATAATAAATATCTTACTCTTCGTTTTGATAATGTTCAGCACGGCTCAACTGTAACCTTCTCAGACATTGCTGTTTATGAAGCAAGCTTTGAAGAGAAAGCAAAAACAATTGAAAACCGTGAGTACAGACGTTATTATCCCACTAAGATGGGTATCGGTGATGTGTTTGAATACACACCCTCATGTCCCGGCTTTACCTTTGAAACATGGAAGGCTGACACAAACGGCGACAATATCGGCGACCTTGAAATGAGAGACTACGACGATACCTCCCTTGTAAAGGAAAACTGGCGCCTTTTCTCAACCTGGAAAGAGAATGAGTATACCATTAAGTTTAATTCAAACGGTGGTTCAGGCTCAGTTGAAGATATCAAAACTGCATACACAGCCAATGCAACTCTTCCTTCATCAGGCTTTACAAAAGCAGGCTACAAGCTTCTTGGTTGGTCAACTCTTAAGAATGCAACAAGTGCACAGTATCAGTTAGGTCAGTCTGTAAACAGACTTGTTGGCGAAAACAACGGCACAATTACACTTTATGCTGTATGGACCGCAAGTAACAGCAGAGTAACCTTCGATAACATTATTGATTTCAGCAAATGGAATACAACTACTGCAAGTAACGGAACGTTCTCAAATGTTACCGATAACGGATTTACTCTTACCTGTACAACAGGCGAAGGTACATCATCATCACCCTATTTCCCCGTTGTGCCCGGTAGGGATTACAAGGTGGATATAGACATTGAAGGTCCTGCATGGGACGTTTACATCTTCTTCTGTGATGCTGACGGCAAGTGGATTGATTTTGTTGACGGTGAAAGTAACAGATATTCTAACGGTACAACCTGGGACAGCGTATTTACTGCTCCGAACAAATCCGAAGTAGTAAAGGCACAGATTCGTGTTGATGCTAACGGTGCAGGTACTGAAGTTGATTTCAGAAACATCCGCGTTTATGAAAACGGCAAGGTAGCTGACGGCTTAACATCATACCATCTCGGTCAGGAAGTAACCTACGGTTCAGCTTACGGCAATCTTCCCACACCCACAAGAGAAGGTTATACCTTCAATGGCTGGGTTGACGCTGACGGCGAGTCGGTTGATGCAAACACAGTAGTTGACTTTACCTCAGATAAGGTACTTTATTCAACATGGACAGCAAATAAGTACACCGTTACCTTTGAAAAGGCAGACGGTACAACAAGCTCGGCTCAATATAATTACGGCACAGCTGCCTCAGCAGTTACAAAGCCGGCAAATACAGAAACAGCAAAAACAGCAACAAATCATACTATTTATACTTGGCCTGCAATTGCTGATGTAACTGCAGATGCAACCTATAAAGAAATTGCAACAACAGCAGACCACGATTGGAGCGAATGGACTGTAACCAACAGCTCCACTTGTACCGTAGCAGGCACAAAGGTAAGAAGCTGTACTGTTTGCGGATATGAAGAAACTGCTTCAGTTGAACTTGCAAGCCATACACCCGGTGATGCAGCAACATGTACAGAACCTCAGAAGTGTACAGTATGTCAGGCAGTTCTTGAGGAAGCAAAGGGCCATACCTGGGCAGATGCAACATGTACTGCACCCAAGACCTGCTCAGTCTGTGGTGCAACAGAAGGCACAGCACTCGATCACGAATACACCTACACTCCTGCAGAGGCAGGAAAGCACACAGTAGGCTGTGAAAACTGTACTTACACTGCAACAGAAGCTTGTGCTGATGCAGACGGTGATAACAATTGCCTTTGCGATAAGTGCTCATATGAATTTGAACACAAATGGGACGAAGGCGTGGAAGATCCCGAATCTGATTGTGAAAACGAAGGTACAATGACATACACATGTACAGAGTGCGGTAAGACCAGAACAGAAACAGTCGGTCCTGACGGACACAAATACGGTGACCTGATTGAAAAGGTTCCCGCAACCTGCACAGAAGACGGTACAGTAGCTCACTATCAGTGCTCTGTATGTAATAAGTACTTTGATGCTGATAAGAATGTAATTACGACTATTGTAATTCCTGCCCTCAATCACGATTATGCTTCCGAGTTCACAATTGACACAGAAGCAACCTGTGAAAACAAGGGCTCAAAATCAAAGCACTGCTCACGTTGCGGTGCTAAAACAGAAGTAACAGAAATTCCTGCAACAGGTCACGATTATGAGCTTACAGACCATAAGGATGCA
The DNA here is from genome assembly GCA_036311065.1 of Acutalibacteraceae bacterium. Classification (GTDB taxonomy): domain Bacteria; phylum Bacillota; class Clostridia; order Oscillospirales; family Acutalibacteraceae; genus UBA6857. The sequence continues at coordinate 14,051 of JAXJQQ010000038.1, forward strand.
ACCTGTACAGAAAACGGACATGATACCTATACCTGTAAGAATGACAAAACTCACGGTTATACAGAAACAATCAAAGCAACAGGTCACGTATTCGGTCAAACCGTAGCAGCAAATGCTGCAACCTGTATTGCAACAGGTAACGAAGCATATAAGTCTTGTACTGTATGTAATAAGTTCTTCGCAGCTGCTGAAGAAGCAGATTCAACTAAAGCAAAAGACAGTGCAGATGCATTCAAGCTTAAAATTGATCCCAACGCTCACAGCTGGGAAACAGAGTATACAGTAGATACTAAAGCATCCTGCGACGCAGCCGGAAGCAAGTCATATCACTGTGAATACTGTGACACAATCAATGTAGCTTCTGTAGTAGTAATTGCAAAGAGAGAACACAATCTTATTGATAACGGTGTTGCAAAAGCAGCTACCTGTATTGCAACCGGTACTATGAATCAGAAATGTGACCGTGTTGGTACAGCTGAATACGAAGCATGTACTTATGTAACAACAAGAGTAATCGCAATCGACCCGAACAACCATGTAACCAAAACAGAACACAATCAGAAAGATGCAACCTGCCTCAATGTAGGCTACACAGCAGGTACATACTGTGAAGATTGTGACAAGTGGATTTCAGGTCACGAAGAGATTCCTGCAATCGCTCATAAGAATAAGGAGCATCATGATAAGATTGATGCAACCTGTATGGCAACCGGTACAATTGAATACTGGTCATGTCCCGATTGTAACAAGAACTTCAGCGATGAAGCTTGCGCAAATGAAGTGACAAACCTCACAATTGAAATTAATCCGAACGCTCACAGCTGGAACGAATGGGCACAGACAAAGGCTCCCACATGTTCAGCAAAGGGTGAAGACACAAGAACCTGTAAGCATAATGAAGAGCATAAGGAAACCAGACCGGTTGATATAGTTGCTGATGCCCACAAGTGGGAAACAGAATACACAACAGATGTTGAGCCCGGCTGTGAAACCACCGGTAGCAAGTCATATCATTGTGAATACTGTGATGCAATCAATGAAGCATCAAAGACAGATATTCCTGCAACAGGACATGATTGGGACGAAGGTGTTGTTACAACAGAACCCGGTTGCACAACAAAGGGCGTAAAGACCTTCACCTGTCAGAATGACAATTCACACACAAAGACAGAAGATGTTGCAGCTCTTAACCATATCGACGAAAACAACAACGGCTACTGTGACAGATGTAATACCCTCATCTGTGACCACGTAGGTCAGGATACAGTTCTTAAGGATGATAAGGCAGCAACCTGCCTTGAAGACGGTTACACCGGCGACAAGCACTGTAAGAAGTGTGATGTAATTGTTGAATACGGTGAAAAAATCGACGCACTCGGCCACGACTGGGCAGATACAACATACAACTTCGCAGCAGACGGCAAGTCATGCACAGCAACAAGAGAATGCCAGAGAACTGACTGCGGTGCAAAAGAAACTGCAACAGCAAAGGAAATCACATCAGCAGAAAAGATTGCAGCAACATGTACAGAAAAGGGAACAACAACCTATACAGCAACCTTTACAGAAACATGGGCAGCAGAACAGACTCTTGATGTAAAGGATATCACAATTGATGCAGATAACCATACAAAGCTTAACAAGACAGATGCTGTAGAAGAAACCTGTGAAGCAGACGGTAACATCGATTACTGGACATGCGAAGGCTGTCAGAAGATTTACAGTGATGCAGCAGCAAAAACAGAAATCACAGAAGCAGAAACTGTAGTTGCAGCAAAGGGACATGACTACGGCGCATGGACTTATGATGCAGATGGCAATCATAAGAGAGTCTGTGCAAATGACGGAA
>JAXJQQ010000039.1:0-13826 GCA_036311065.1 Acutalibacteraceae bacterium
AGGTTAAGGACGGCACTGCCGACTATACCTTCATAGAAATTATGGGTTGCCCCGGCGGTTGTATCAACGGCGGCGGTCAGCCTGTTCAACCCGCATCAGTACGCAACTTCACAGACCTTAAGTCTCTCAGAGCTGCTGCTCTTTACAAGAACGACGAAAACCGTCCTCTTCGTAAGAGCCACCTCAACGAGGACGTAAAGACAGTTTATGCTGAATACCTCGGTGAGCCTAACAGCCACAAGGCACATGAGCTTCTTCACACTTCATACAAGGCAAGAGCAATGTACAGCAAATAATTCAAAAAACACCCGAAGGTCAATCCCTCGGGTGTTTTTTTAGTAGTAAGTAGCAAGTTGTCAGAAATCAGGAAGTTAAAGAATATAACCTGACTGATAACAATTACTTAAACAACAATTAATATATTCTTAATTCTGCTTTAAGCTAAGTTTTAAGTAAAGTGTTTATACTGTGATTGTGCGATGGGAAATGATATATGTTTTTTTCCGATTTTTCATATGTCTACCCTCCTTCCCACCGCACTCCCCTCTCCTTTCAAATATGCACAAAGGCAAGACACGGATATAGTCAGGTATCCGTGTCTTGCTCTGTTTTTCAGCATAAATTATATTCACGGTGATTACGAAATATGACAATCTTTTCTTTTAGTTTATAGTAAACTCATTTTCACCGTTTACTTTTATTATAAGAAAGGAGCAAAAACATGATTTGCAGAAATTGCAGTTTCATTCTTCAGGGAAGTGAAAAGTTCTGCCCCAATTGCGGTGCAGACTGCAGTTTAAAGCAAAAGACAGAAAAAACAGAAGAACTTCAACCACCCGTTCCGCCCTCGATTTTTTTCACCTCACCCAATCAGAGCCAACAAAATAACAGCGACCATAGAATTTTCTCTGAGGATGATGAAGAAAGAGAGGAAATCAAAAAAGCCAAAAAAAGCAGAGCCAAACCTGTTCTTATCGCTTTGCTGTCAGCGGTAATACTCTTAGTCGGCGGATTCACAGCTATGGAATACTTTAACCTTGCACCGGTTATTGTAAATTACCTTGAAACGGGACTTACACAGCCACAAAGCGAATCGGATAAAACTATCAGCTCAGATAAGGTTGACTCAGAATTCCCTTCCGACAAAGGAATAATTCCGCCCGATATCAGTTATAAGCCTGCCATATGCTATGTAATGTCATACAGTTCCCTGCCTTTAAGAAAGGGCCCCGACGAAGGCTACGCCCCCGTAGTATATATTTCCTCAGGAAGTCAGGTACAGGTTATAGGCTCAAGTTCCGCTTATGACTCCTGGGTTTACGCCTTTTTCCCCACCGAGGAAAAATACGGCTGGATTTCAGCCTCCTTCCTCTGCGATACAGAATTACCTGAGGCTGAAATTGAAGAAAACACAGATGTGAGTGAGTCGGAGGTAAAATCGGAATAAGGTGAAAGAATATTTGGTTTCAGATGCAGTCCGTTTACTGCATCTGAACTTTTTTATGTAAAAATATTGATTAAAGGCCACATTTATGCTAAAATATATTGATGTTTTGTACCCCTATAATATGAGGTGATATTTTGAAAAAGAAAAAAGAAAATATAAGAAACTTTTCTATCATTGCCCATATCGACCACGGTAAGAGTACCCTTGCTGACAGACTGCTTGAAATCACCGACTCCGTAGCAAAGCGTGATATGTCAGCTCAGATTCTTGACGATATGGACCTTGAAAAAGAAAGAGGTATTACAATAAAGGCTCACGCCGTAAAGCTCAATTATACCGCTAAGGACGGTGAGGAATATGAGCTCAACCTTATTGACACCCCGGGTCACGTTGACTTTAACTACGAGGTTTCCCGTTCCCTTGCTGCCTGCGAAGGTGCAATACTTATAATTGACGCTTCTCAGGGCATTGAGGCACAGACCCTTGCAAACACCTACCTTGCCCTTGACCACGACCTTGAGCTTGTTCCCGTTATAAATAAAATTGACCTTCCCGCTGCTGAGCCTGACAGAGTTGCCGCAGAGGTTGAGGATATTATAGGTCTTGACTGCTCGGTAGCACCCCGTGTTTCAGCTAAAACCGGTGAGAACGTTGCTGAGGTTCTTGAAAGAATTGTTGCCGATATTCCTGCACCTGCCACCGCAGAGGATAATGCACCGCTGAAGGCACTTATTTTCGACTCAGTTTACGATAACTACAAGGGTGTTATTGTTTATGTAAGAGTTATGCAAGGCACACTCAAAGCAGGCGAAACCATGAAAATGATGGCAACGGGTGCTGAATTCAATGTTGTTGAGGTCGGCTATATGAGAGCTACGGGGCTTGAACCCTGCAAGGAGCTTTCAGCAGGTGAGGTTGGTTACATTACCGCTTCAATCAAAACCGTCCGCGACGCTAAGGTCGGTGACACGGTTACAAAGCTTCAGTATCCCGCCTCTGAGCCTCTTCCCGGCTACAGAAAGGTTAACCCGATGGTATTCTGCGGCGTTTATCCTGCTGACGGTGCTGACTATGAGGCTTTAAGAGATGCCCTTGAAAAATTACAGCTCAACGACGCTTCCCTTTCCTACGAGCCCGAAACCTCAGGTGCTCTCGGCTTCGGCTTTCGTTGCGGCTTCTTAGGTCTATTACACCTTGAAATTATTCAGGAAAGGCTTGAAAGAGAATATAATCTTGACCTTGTTACAACTGTGCCCTCGGTAGTTTATAAAATCCACCTTACAGACGGAGAAATTGTGGAAATCGATAACCCCACAAACTACCCCGACCAGGCAAAAATTGACTACTGCGAGGAGCCTATCACAAACGCTCATATTTATGCTCCCAGCGATTATGTTGGCACAATTATGGACCTTTGTCAGGACAGACGCGGTATTTTCAAGGATATGAAATATATCACAACAGACAGAGTTGATATCCACTATGAGCTTCCCCTTAACGAAATTATTTACGATTTCTTTGACGCTCTTAAGTCAAGAACAAGGGGCTATGCTTCATTTGACTATGAAATATTTGAATACCGCCGTTCAACCCTTCAGAAGGTTGATGTTCTTCTTAACGGTGACGTGATTGATGCTCTTTCCTTCATTATTCATTCCGATAAGGCTATGGGCAGAGCAAGAAAGATTGCGGAAAAGCTTAAGGAACACATCCCCAGACAGATGTTTGAAATACCCATTCAGGTTGCCATCGGCAGTAAGGTTATTGCAAGAGAAACAGTTAAGGCTATGAGAAAAGACGTTCTTGCAAAATGCTACGGCGGTGACATCACCCGTAAAAAGAAGCTTCTTGAAAAACAGAAGGAAGGTAAAAAGCGTATGCGTCAGTTCGGTACCGTTGAAGTGCCTCAGGAGGCATTTATGGCTGTGCTTAAGCTTGACGAAAGCAGTAATTAAGATTATGACAGGAATATATATACACATCCCCTTTTGCAAATCAAAATGTCCTTATTGTGATTTTTATTCCTTCACCCCCGAAGAAAAACAAAAGGACAGCTATTTAAAGGCTGTCCTTTTTTGCCTTCAAAAATACAGCAGTGAAATAAGCGACGAAATTGATACTGTATATTTTGGCGGCGGCACACCGTCTTTCTTCGGCGGAGAACGAATAAAAGAGATTATATCATTCATAAAAAATAACTATAAGCTCAAAAGCCCCGAAATCACTGTTGAATGCAATCCGTCATCCGTTGATGAAGACCTTGCTTTTCATTTGGCTGCAGCTGGTGTTAACCGCATTTCAATGGGTATGCAGTCGGCCGTGCATAAAGAGAGGCAATCTCTCGGCAGAGCATCCGGCAAGGATAAAATAACGGAATGTATCAGGCTTTTCAAAAGCCACGGCATTGACAACATTTCCCTTGACCTTATGCTCGGTGTTCCGTTTCAGACACAGGAAAGTCTTTCTGAAAGCCTTGAGTTTATTGCATCAGCCGATATAAAGCACATCAGTGCCTATATGCTGAAAATTGAAGAAGGTACACCTTTTTATTCATTACAGCAAAATCTCACTCTGCCTGATGAGGATGAGGTCTGCGATATGTACCTTCAGGCAGTGGACTTTTTAAAGGATAAGGGCTTTATGCAGTATGAGATATCCAACTTTGCAAAGGAAGGCTATGAAAGCAGACATAACCTTAAATACTGGCACTGTGAAGAATATCTGGGTATAGGCCCCTCGGCTCATTCCTTCCTTCACGGCAAAAGATTTTATTTTCCCCGCGACTTCGAAAGCTTTATTTTTAATCCGTCCCCCTGCCCTGACGGTGAGGGAGGAAGCGAGGAGGAATACATTATGCTTGCCCTCAGACTTTCCGAAGGCTTGCAGAATAAATTGTATAAAAAACGTTTTCATAAAGATATAGACAAAAGTATATTTAAAAAAGCCCGATATTTTGAAGACAAGGGGCTTCTGACAGTAAATGAAGATAGTATATGCCTTAATGAAAAAGGCTTCCTTTTGTCAAATACAATAATTTCTGAACTTATAGGAGTTGATTAAATGGAAAGATACGGACTTGTGCTTGCAGGCGGCGGCGGTAAGGGTGCTTATCAGATAGGTGCCTGGCAGGCTCTTCGTGAAATGGGAATATCCTTCAATGCAATTGCAGGCGTTTCAATCGGCTCAATAAACGGTGCGCTGATTGCCGCAGGCGATTATGAAAAGGCTGTTGAAATGTGGAACAATGTTTCCGTTGATAAGGGTGTAAAAATTAACGAGGAGCTCCCGGATCCCGAAAACCTTTTCAGCAAGAAAAACTGGGGTATTCTTTTCAAGGAATTCTTAAAAAACGGCGGCATTGACGCTTCACCTATGAATGATTTTATGGCACCATACATAGATGAAAAAAAGGTCAGAGACAGTATGATTGATTTCGGTATTATTGCAGTTCAGCTCACTCAGGGAGTGAACAGCCGTGAAATTTTTATTCACGAAATACCTGAAGGCCAGCTTGTGGACTACCTGTTGGCTTCTTCCAATATCCCCTTTGTTCAGAACATAGGTCCTGAGGGAGAAAAATATCTTGACGGCGGAGCTTATGACAACATTCCCGTAAGAACACTTAAAAAGCGTGGCTATAACAAGCTTATAGTAGTTGACATTTCAAACATCAAGGGCGTAGCTCATACTCTTGACATTCTCAATTCACAGATAACCTATATAAGGCCTTACGACCTTGAAGACCTTGGTGCTGCCTTTGATTTTGACAGTGCAACAATTGAAAAAAGAATTCAGCTCGGCTACCTTGACACGAAGAAAGCCTTCTCGCTTCTTTCGGGCAATATTTTTTACTTTATGCCCACAGTATTTCGCAGCATGGTAATAAAATACGGTGCAGATACAATTTTACAGCTTGAGGAACTGGCTCACACACTTAAGGTGCCAAAAGCAGAGATTTACACCGCCGAAAGCTTTATCCTTACAGTTAAAACCGCTTATACCGAGGCCCTTGAAGCGGAAAAACAAAAAGAGCTTGAACGGCTTGAAAAAGAGCAGCAGAAGGCCACACAAAAAACCAAAGGCAGAGGCAGACTCAGTGAAATACTGAATCATCAGGAAAAAGAAAAGACAGAACAGACAGCAGAAGAAAAGGAAAGCGAAAGCTTTATCCGCTCAGCACTGAAAAAACGCTTCGGACCTAAAAATCCCTTTGAGGATTTTCCCGATGCAGTTGCTCTGCTTGATAACTATATTCTTTAACAAAAGTGAAACCGCATCGAAAAATCGATGCGGTTTTGATTTTTATTCGTTGCGGACACTCACACCATGTCCATACTTATTGCTCACTACTTATCTCTATTTACTGACTACTTATAGTATCTGTCCGTACGTTTCAGGTAATCTACAAGCATACCCGTCCAATCGGTCTGAATAACATCAAAGCCCTTATCACAAAGCCAGCCCCAGCCATAATCCTCACTTACGGTCAGTGCACTGTCATCACTGTGACCGCCTGAAAGCTGAACACGGTAGTCAAAAATAATTGAATTTGCCCATACAAGAATATTATCATCGTGCATTTTGCGGATAAACTCTTCACCGGCAAGGGGTGAGTCGTCTTTTTTGAAAAGAACCTCAACGCCAACATAGTTAATGTTTTTCTTCATAAGGGCGTCGTGCTCAGGATGAGCCTCGCTGACTATGGGCATAAAGGGCAGCTCAGGCATTTTCTGTTCCATAAGGTCGGTAACATTTTTGGAAAGCTTGCTTTTTACTAATATCTGATCTTCCATTCCGTGGCGCTTGACAGCATTGTAAATCTTTTCTGGGTTTGACCAGAACTTATCAATATTTATAAAGCATCTGCCCTTGAACTGCTCCAGAAAATCGTCAAAGTCCGCTATAGTAAACTGTGTTTTTGTGCTGTCAAAATTTGTATAGTGCAGCTTTTTAATCACTGAATAAGGCAATGTGCTGAGAAGCAGAGGCTTAGTAAGATGTGACATTTCCTTAAGGGGATGGAAAAGAAAAAGCTTCCCGTCAGCACTGCAGCTTATATCAACCTCCAGCATATCGGCACCCTGCTTAAGCGCAATTTCACAGGCGGCAAGGGTATTACAGGGTATATTGCCTCCGCTTGCACCTCTGTGTGCTGCAATTATGATATGTTCTTTTGCTTTTTCTCTTAAATCAAATTTCATTCCTGCACTTCCTCGCAATAAGAATTGTTGTGTTTTCTATTCTGAACACCTGTTCAACAGTTATGAAGCCTGCCTGCTTCAGCATTTTTATCTGGTTTTCTATTGTGCAGGGCGTGTCATAATGAAAGAATTCACCTTCTTCTATTCCCTGCTCCTTTCTTAAACGCAGATTTTCACTGAACCAGTAATCTTCCTCCTGCTGAAGCTCAACCATGTAGTCGCATTCGATGTATAATCCGTGATTTTTGAGAGAACTTAAGATTTTTTTATAAAGCTCTTTTTTCTTTTCATGAGAAAAGTGGTGCATTGTCTGAAAGGATACTGCACAGTCAAAGCTTTCTCTTTCGAAATCCACCTCAAAATAATCACCGCAGATAAGCTTTAAGGCTTTATCGGGATGCTTTTCGGATAATTTCTTAAGCATCGCTTCAGTAAGGTCTATTCCCGTGACGGAAATATTCGGTAAGCGTGAAAAAATAAAATCAAGCTCAAGGCCTGTTCCGCAGCCAAGGTCAAGGAGCTTTTCGCAGTTTTCGGGTATAAGCTCCGCCATTTTTTGGTAGCCTTCCTTGCAGCCCTCAACCTCAGTGAGCATATGCTCATCGTACATTTCCACGCGCCTTGCAAAAAAGTCAGCCATAGGCTCCAGTTTTTCCATAAACTTACCTTCTTTATACTTAATGGCTTGATTATAGCACCGTAAAAGTATTTTTTCAAGCTTTATATTTTTCTTGATTTTAATCGTATTTTAATGTATTATGAATACAATGGAAAAAAAGGAGGAATTTTATGTTAACAACATTTTTCACAAAGGTTATATCTGTAATAATGAGCTTTCTGCTGACAATAGGTGTATTTTTCGGCTTTTCGGAAGCACCTGAGCAGAATACCGATGACACAAAGAAAATCAAAAATGTAATTTATCTTATAGGTGACGGTATGGGCTTCAATCACCTTGAAAAAACCAAAAAGGAACGCAACACAGGCCTTGTAATGGACAGCTTTGAAATCCGTGGCAGTTCAAAAACCCGTTCTCTTTCATCTTCTGTTACGGACAGTGCCGCAGGCGGAACAGCTCTTTCAACAGGCGTCAGAACAGGAAACGGCATGATTGGTGTTTATTTTGAGGATAAAAATGCGAATATTTCTTACCCTAAAAATATCACCGAGCTTTGTATGGAAAGAGGTATGATGACAGGTGTTATTACAACGGATTTGACCTCAGGAGCTACCCCCGCCGCCTTCTCAGCTCATTCTTCAAGCAGAAACAACACGGAAGATATCACAAACGATCAGCTCAAATCAGATATTGATATTATCTGGGGCAGTGCAAACGATGTTGCAACAAAAAGTGCAGCCGAAGCAAACGGTTATGAATATATTACAACCTATAATGAAATGATGGCACTTACTGAGGGCAGCAAAAGCTTCGGTCAGTTTACAGCTTCACTTTGGAAAACAGAGCAAGCTAACAGCAAAACTCCGAACCTTGAGCAAATGGCAGTAAAGGCAGTTGATATTCTTGACGATACAGAAGAAGGCTTCTTCCTTATGATTGAAGGTGCCCATATTGACAAGCACTCTCACAGCAACAAGTCTGACGATATGACAGAATCCCTTGTTGAGTTTGACAGAACAATTGACGCTATGCTCAGATATGCCGAAAAAGACGGTGAAACTCTTGTTGTTGTAACCGCCGACCACGAAACAGGTGCCATCACACTCAAAGACGGCTCTTATAAATTTACAAGCGGAGATCACAGTGCTGCAGATGTTCCCGTTCTGGTTTACGGCAGTAATAGCCTTATAGCAAACGGTGAAACAGTAAAGAACTATGAAATTCCCACAAGAATTGCCTACCTTCTCGGCTTTGAAGAGGCACAGTTCCCTGTAAGTGTAAAGAACTGACACATTTAAAACAAAAGGCGACCCTTCGTAAGAAAGGGCCGCCTTTTGTTTTCACACCTTCATTTTCATAAGACCGTGCCTGTTACAGTAAATGTAAAGATAACCCCTTCCACGGAACTGCAATCTTGTTTCTGCATTCCCCTCAGGATAAAATTTAACAAACTGAACTCTGTCTGTTGTAACATAAGCAATAAAGGATATAAAATGCTTTTTACTCATTTCGTGACGGACAGTAATGAACTTTTCATCCTCAACAGACTCCATTATTACTGTGTGGTCACTGTCCGTTTCTTCTGACTCTAAGGGTGGCAATGTAATACCGCAGCAGCTTATCACAGCCGCACCGCTTGAATGGATTATATTTCCGCAAACAGGACATACATAAAACTTTGAAAACAATATATTTGAGGAGGCATTTTTGTTTATTACCGTTTCACCGGACATAAGCTCCATTACCGAAACCCCAAGAGCACGGCTCAAAGGTTCGATAAGCGAAATGTCAGGCAAGCCCTTTGCCGTTTCCCATTTTGAAACAGCTTTTGCCGTAACTCCTATTTCCTGAGCTAACTGCTGCTGTGTCATATCCTTAGCCTCACGCAGTTTTTTTATAGTCGTGCCGGTTATATAAGTATTCATCTTTTTTCTCCTTAAATATTTATATAAAATATTATAACTGTAAAGCAAAGAAAAAACAACCTACGCTCAGTGGAGTTTAAAGCAAAAGCCCCCTGACCTTCAAAAGTCAGGGGGATAGATTTTACCTTATTTCAAATAAAAATCTTGCATTATCCTCATACCACAGCGGGAAGTTTGTTCCCCACACGTTATTCTGAAGCACAAAGCTTATTCCGTCTTTTCTGACATTTTCGAGCTTATTGTCAAACTCAAGGATTTTACCCCTACCGAAGGACACAAGCGGAGAATGAACATTTACAATCTCGTAATTATCAAAGGTAACCTTTTGCACGGCATGAAGATTACGACTGCCGTTAAAGGTTACTTCCTCAGGCATTACGCTGCCGCCGAGCTTAGTCAGCTCAACATTGTCAGCATTCGGGAACAGATTCAGGTATAAAGCTTCGGTGAGTCGGTTTGCATCCTTACCGTACCAGCTCACATCAACACTGAGTCCCTCTTCTGTAAGTTTATAAAGTACCTGTATAAGTCTCGGAGCACCTAACTCTTCGCAAAGCTTTTTGTCACAAATAAGATTTACTTTAACCTCATTATCCTGTGCAAAAATCTCTTTTATGCTGTAATCAAATCTGCCTGAGGGATACTTACCCTCAAAGGTTTTGAGGTTAGGTCTTGCGAAATCACCCAGTGCCCATACGGCAGTTTCGTGAAGGTCACGGGAGTAGTGACTGAGCCAATACTCATAATCCTTATTACTGAAGCTACGGTAGGTTATAAGAGCCTCTTTGTTCTGCCTGATAATTTCCTTACCCTTATATGTAAGCGAGCCTATACCGCCCTTTTCATTAATTTCAAGTGACCAATCACCAAGCACGGCACTTCTTTTTCCGTTGGCCTTAAGCTCTGCGGGCTCTTTTGGAATAAGTGCTTCTATTTCCTTTTCTGCTATACTTCTGTGCTCCGGGCTCAGGGCAGCTAAAGCCTTATTTATATACTTCCTTTGCTCTGCCCAGCTTTTTTCAATTACGCTGTAATAGCCTCTTTTTCTTTTACCGTCAAAAAGGCTTACAAGCGGAAGTATGCTCTGCGGCAAATCAGATAACAGATAACGGAATTTAACCTTATCGGCTTTTCGTGCTCTGATAAAATCCTTTTTAAGATAGTGACCGTAATCGGAAAAATAGGTCTTTGAGTCCATACCGCAGGTATGCTCAGCAATGCACAAAAGAGCATCTGCAAAGCTTTTGTACTCGTCACTGTCTCTTTTAAGACCGCCTTCGGAAAGCCATTTGTTTTTAAGGCTCATAAATGTACGAAGGCAGGCAGATTTATAGGGGTCAGCAGCACTGCCGTGAATCCAGCTGTCACCCATTTCACCCGTGAAAACAGGAAGCTTTTGGCGTACCTCCCATATTGCATCAGCAAAATCATCAATTGTTCCCGCAGTGATTTCATAGCCCGGATACTGCTTCTGAATATCGTCAAAATGGGCAAGAACCTTTTCGGGAGACGGTGCACCGTGGTTATCGAGAGTATGGTCAAAATAGAGAATTTCCTCTGTAAGGTCACTTTCAAAAGCACCGCCGTAGGCTCCCGAATAAATTACCACAACCTCACTGTCACCGCACTTCCACAAAAAGCATGGCGGTACATCAACAAGAGCGGAGGCTCCGTTGACACCGATATGTAAAAGCTTGATTCCGTGCTTTGCGAGTAAGGGGACTATCCCCTTTGTGTGGCCCGGTACATCCGTCATTTTTGCTGCTACGGTCTTTCTGCCTCGGATTTCATCAAGAGCGTCAACTATGTTTAAGCCGTAGTCAAGTGTGTCGATATCAAGAAGCTCTGTATGAGTTGTAAAGGGCATAGCGTGAGGTGCGATATTCCCCACCTTGAGAGCTTTGATGAGCTTTTCTCTGCACCTTTCATCCTTAAGCGCTTCCTTGATAATCCATGAGCCTGTTGTCCATACAAAATACTTTTTACCGTCCGTATTCACCCTTTCGGCAAGGTCTATGGCATCGGGAATAAAGGTGTCTATATACTTACGCCTTATATTTTCCGCATAGTCCGTAAAGCCTAAATCAAGGTGTGTTTTTGAAACTACAATTACTTTTTTCATATTATATTTACCTCAAAATTTATTACCTTTTAAAGCGAACCTTCTTCATCAGAAGCACTCCATAACCTCTGAGTCTTTTTTTACAAAGGCAACAAATTCGTCAATCTCTGCAGTTATTTCATAAGTACCCTTTGTGTAAACCTTTTTGTCCTTGGTTAAAACCCATTCACCGTTGGGTATATAAACTGTTTTAACCGTCTGTCCCCTTTCTACTATGGGGGCAAAGATTATATCATCACCGAACATATACTGGCTTTCAAGAGTGTAGCAGATTTCATCTTCGGGATACTCAAAAAACATGGGGCGCATTATGGGATAGCCTTTTTCTGAAGCAATATCCATCTGTGATTTTATGTAAGGTCTCAGCTTTTCACGGATTAAGATAAGATTCTTCAGTATAGCAAAATTTTCTTCGCCAAAGCTCCATATTTCGTTGGGGTCACCGCTGGGCTCTTTAAGTCCCGGAGTGGGCTCAAAATGTCTGTTTCTTGAACCGTGAAGTCTCATAACGGGGCTGAAAAGACCGAACTGGAACCATCGTACTATAAGCTCCTTGAAATAGTCACTTGTGATATCGGCACCGTAAAATCCGCCGATATCCGTATTCCACCAAGGAATACCGCACATAGCCATATTAAGCCCTGCCTTGACCTGGCAAGCAAGAGATTCAAAGGTAGACTCAATATCACCCGACCATACAAGTGAGCCAAACTTCTGACTGCCGAGGTATGCACAACGTGTAAGAGTGATTATATCGTCTCTGCCTATGGATTTTAAGCCGTCATAAGCCATTTTTGAATAGTAATAGGAATAAAGCAGACCTACCATATCTCCCCTGCCCTTATACCAGATAAGGTTATCAAAATGCTCGGGGTGGATTTCAGGCTCAGCCTCATCAAACCAAAGGGCGTCAACACCGTTGTCTATGTAATTTTCCTTAAGCTTACTCCAAACAAAATCTCTTGTTGCCGGGTTGGTAACATCAATTTCGTTCTGCCAGCCGTAAAAATCAAAAACTCTGTCTGGCCCGCGACTCGTGCGCATAAGCATATTATTGTTCCGCATATGCCAATAGTTTTCACTATGCTCATTTATCGTCGGCCACATTGACACTGCAAGCTTTGTATTCATACTGTGAAGCTCATCTGTCATTTTTTTAACATCAGGCCAGTATTTCGGGTCAAATTTATAATCACCCTGCTCCGTCCAATGGAAATAGTCAGCAACAATAACAGAAAGAGGAATTCCGAGCTCTTTGTACCGTCTTGCCACTGAGAGCAGTTCTCCCTGAGTTTCGTAGCGCAGTCTGCTCTGCCAGAAGCCCATTGCCCATTCAGGCATTCGGGGAGCGTAGCCCGTAAGGTCTGAAAGTGTAGTGCAAACCTCTTTAGGTGTACCCGCCATAAAAACAAAGTCCATAAATTTACAGCAGTCGCTGCTCCAACGGGTACGGTTATTTGAAAGCTCACAAAGGCCCGTAGAAGGGTTATTCCATAAAAAGCCGTAGCCGAGGGAGGAATAAACATAAGGAATGGTGCATTTAGCGTTAACATTTCGGATATCTATTGATGAGCCTTTAAGGTCAAATTCATTATCCCAGCTATGACCAAGACCGAAGAAATGCTCGTTTTTATTGGGCTCAAAGGTAACCCTTGCTGACCACAGACCGCTACCCTTGTTATCAAAGTGGCGAAAATTACTGTGAAATGTAAGCTCAGGCTTTTCTTCAAGGATTTTTTTATCATTAATATAAAATGTGAGCTTACCGCTAGTCTCAAGCTTTACCTTTGCAGTACCGCAGGTGAGTGTAGTATAGTGGTCATACTCTTCTATTACTGCATCGGCTCTCTGAGGCATAAGAGTGTAATTTTCATCTATCACCTGATTATCGGGAAAGCCCTGAAAACGGATAGCGTTTTTACCGCAGGCACTGATACGGATAAGCTCAGTATAGCGTGTGAAAAGAAGTTCATTTTCTTTGATTATAAGATTGTTCATATTTTCTCCCCCTCTGTCAGTGTAATTATATCATAAAAGAATCAAACAAATCAATGGCTGTAAGATTAAGACGCAGTTCAAAATGCAAAACTATAATAATAAAACAGATGCTTCAGGCAATTTTCTGCTTAAAGCATCTGCTTTATTATTTTTGCTTTTATTTGCAGCCGATTATGCTTCCTTAATTACATACTTATAGAAATCAACGGCAGGTGCAAGAGTAGCAACATCAACATTTTCGTCAATACCGTGAACACTGTCAAGCTGCTGCTTGTCAATCTTAAAGGGAACAAAACGCAGACAGCTATCGCAAACCCTACAGAAATATCTGCTGTCTGTTGCGGCATTCATAATGTAAGGAACAGACTTGTACTCGGGGAAAACACTGTCAACCGCTTTTTCTTCGCCCTTGAAATCTGTAATATCTGATTCAATACCGTCATCAATAACCTCAGTTTCAATATCATACTTCTTTGCAAGAGCTGTAATTGCATCAACGCTTGATTTCTTACCC
>JAXJQQ010000040.1:0-4774 GCA_036311065.1 Acutalibacteraceae bacterium
AGTCCCTTGTTTTTATAAAAGAAAAATAAAAAAACATCTCAGCAGCCTTTCGGTCACTGAGATGTTGGTGCAGATGACGGGACTTGAACCCACATGAAATTGCTTTCACTAGAACCTGAATCTAGCGCGTCTGCCAATTCCGCCACATCTGCATATTAACTTTGCTGTTATTTGTAACTTCAATATATTAGCATAAAACTTTAGCTAAGTCAATAATAAAAACAAAAAATATGCGTTCACTTAATTTGTGAACGCATATTTTTTGTTTTGAATTTTATCAGTTTTCTGCACTTGATCTTCTTATATAGTTCTTGAAGAACTTAAGAGCATCCTCCATGCAGGAAATAGGAAGTCTTTCGTTTGTGCCGTGTGTGCAGCGAAGAAGCTCAACGCTTACTCTGAAGGGTGCATAGCGGTAAATATTTTCGCAGATGGGCTCATAGTTATAAGCATCCGTGCCGCCCATAACAAGGTAAGGAGCGATGATTGAGTTGGGCTCAAGATTTTTACAGATGTCACCGATAATCTTAAAGCTTCTTGAATCAGTGGGTGAGAACTTTGATGCTTCCTTTGAGTTGAGAACATTGATTTCAAGATTCTTGTTTTTTACAACCTTTCTGATGTGGTCAACAAGGTCCTGCTTTGTTGTGCCGGGCATTGCTCTGAAGTTGATTGTGGCACTTGCTCTCTGAGGAAGAACATTAGCGGCAGGGCTGCCCTGAGCCATTGTAACTGCTGTTGTAGTTCTTACAAAGCAGGCACCGAAGGGAATCTGCTTTGCAACCTCAAGAATAACAGGTCTTAAAAGGGGAATGTTGCAGGTGATAAGGCGTACGGGGTATGTGCACTCTCTTCCCACTGCATCCATAAGGTCCTTCATAAGCTGATTGAAGGAGGATTTGAACTGATGGTCCTCTATTTCTTTTATAGCACAGGCAAGCTGACCGAGAGCGTTGTGCTTGGGAGGCTGTGAAGAATGACCGCCTGTTCCGTTTACAACAATTTCAATATCGGTATAGCCCTTTTCTGCAACACCGATACCAACAAGGTGCTTGTTGGGAAGTACTCCGGGAACATTGATGGGAATAATAGCTCCGCCTTCGTCAATAACGCTGTCTAATTCAATGCCTCTGTCTTTAAGAGTCTGCATAATATCAAAAGCACCGTTTTTGTCGTTAGCAACAACCTCTTCGTTGTCACCAAAGAGAAGATAAACATCTCTTTCAGGAGTAAAGCCGTCTTCAAGTAAAGCTTCAACAGACTCCATAACAGCAATAAGGTGGTTTTTCATGTCAATTGAGCCGCGGCCCCAGATGAATTCTCCGTCATCAAAGCCTTCAAAGGGGTCGTGCTTCCAGTCGTCCTCTGTACCCTTTGTTACGGGAACAACATCCTGATGAGCAAGAAGTGCGATAGGCTTAAGGTCGCTTCTTGTAC
Source organism: Acutalibacteraceae bacterium (assembly GCA_036311065.1). GTDB lineage: Bacteria > Bacillota > Clostridia > Oscillospirales > Acutalibacteraceae > UBA6857. The sequence continues at coordinate 1,438 of JAXJQQ010000040.1, forward strand.
CCTTCCAATGGTAAATAAGGTTAGCGGGAGGAACAATTTCCTTGGTGAGGTTTGCTTTAATAAGGGGATATGCCTCATCAAGAAATGCATGGAACTTTTCAAATTCCTTCCAGTCAACAAGGTCAGAGTTTCGGCTTGAAATAGTTTTGTACTGAATAGCCTGAGAAAGATTTTTGCGGTATCTTTCTGTGTTGATAGCTTCGTCAGGAAGGGGAGCTGACTCGACCTTCTTGGGACGGTAAACCGCTGCGTGAACGGCATTACCAACAGCTGCGGCTGCAAGTGCGGCACCGATAATTTTAGTTGATTTTTTCATGTTTTCAACCTCTTTTCTCATATGTTACCATTCATTATATACCCGTTTTGAACTTATTTCAATATTAAAAGGCAATTTCCTTGACAAAACCTCATTCCGAATGATAAAATGACAACATAATCATTACGGAGGAATGTCTTATGATGTCAAAAACAATGATAAGAATTATCTGCATCATTATGGCGGTGCTTATGGTGCTTTCAGTAGGTGCGGTTGTTCTTCAGGTTTTTGCTGTTGACGAGGGCGCTGTTTTAAATTATGTTGCTCCCGTAACAGGTGACAGCGGCAGCGATTACCTTGTTCCTGCAGGTATCGCTGTTGCCGCAGTTCTTGCAATTGTTTTATGCACGGTTCTTCCTAAAATGAAAAAAACTGATACACCTGAAAATAAAGCTGTAAAATCAGCTCCCGTTAAAAAAGCGACGAGTAACACGGAAAAAGCAAAAAAATCTGCTCCTTCTTCACCTAAGGTGAAAACCGTGGGTAGAACAGTTAAAACACCTTTAGAAAAGCCTGAAAAGTAATAATATGCTCAATAGTAATCTAATGCACTCTGATTTGTTATTTTTCAACAAGTCGGAGTGCTTTTTTTTGTAACAAAATTAATTGTTTTTACATTTTATTTGTGATAAAATAACTTCGGGTTAATTTTGTATTCTGAAAGGAGAATATATTATGAAAAAAGTATTAGCTTTATTACTCACAGCTGTTATGGCCTTTTCACTTTGCAGCATTGGCATCAGTGCAGCATATGAAACTGCTGAGCTCACAAAGTATCCCGTAATTATGGTGCCCGGTTATTCATCAAGTGAGCTTTTCAGATACGGTGAAGACGGTGAAAAAATCCATCTTTGGGGCGATGCACTTGCTCAGATTACTCCCGAGCTTGAAGCAAATCTCAGCGGTGTTGTTTCTGATGCTGCTACAATGCTTCTTGCAGGCGATGTTGAGCCTATTGCAAAAAGACTTGGTGAAGGCTTTCAGAGAATTTTCGGCGACCTTAAAACCAACGCTGACGGCTCAAGCTATTATGATGTTTATAATTATGTAAACACACCTGAGGAGTGCAATTATGCAGTTCTCCGTGAGCTTTACCCTGAAGGCAGGTTCCAGGCTGAGGGTGAAATGATGGAAGAAGTATTCACAAATATCGGTGCTGAAAACTGCTATGTGTTCAACTGCGACTTCAGAATGGGTGCTGTTGAATGCGCTGAAAAGCTCAGAACCTTTATTGACGATGTTATTGAATATACAGGACAGGAAAAGGTTAACCTTCTTGCTGTTTCACACGGCGGTCAGGTAACAGGTACATATCTTACCCTTTACGGTCATGAGGGCAAGGTTAATAATGCAGTTCTTACCGTTCCCGCTCTCGGCGGTGCAGGCATTGCTTATGATGCTTTCAATTCACCCCGTGAAGGCTTTAACTTCGGTGATGTTGCACTTCTTGTGTTCATAGAACACGGTATGATGCTTGAAGAGGATATCCATATTCTTGTTGAAGCAGGCTGGCTCGGCTTCCTTGACGACCTTGCAGACGCTCTTGTGCCTTATGTAATGCCTGTTATGGGAACATGGGGCAGTATGTGGGACTTTATGCCCCTTGAATACTACGACGAAATGAAGTCAGCTCTTCTTGATGAAGAAGAAAATGCAGGCCTTATTGAAAAAAGTGACTTTATGCATTACGAGATTATGTCACCCGACGGTGAGCATTATTTCGGAAAGGGATTCAAAGAAGCTCAGGCTGCAGGCACAAATGTGTATATTATGGCAGGCTATGATATAGTTATCGTAACAGGTATGCCTGTTTCCTCCGATGCTATTATCACAACTCCCGCTTCTACGGGTGCAACCTGCGCTCCCTTCGGCGAAAGATTCAATGACGGTTATACTCAGAAGGTGGACACAGGCTTCTATCAGGTATCACCCTCAATGAGTGTTGACGCTTCAACATCATATCTTCCCGAGCATACCTGGTTTGTTGAAAATTACCACCACGGTATGACCTATAAGGATGAATATACAAGAGATCTTATGTATACTCTTCTTCTTAATGATGAAAGCTATGATGTCCACTCAATGGAACGCTTCCCTCAGTTCCACGCAACAACAAATCCCTCACATGCAGTTCACGCTCAGTTCAATAACAGCCTTGAAGGTTATGCTTCTGCTGAGGATACAACCCTTGTAATAACAAACATTTCCGCAAAGCACAATGTTGTTGTTTCTGCTGTAACTGTTAAGGGTCTTGAAAACTTTGACTTTGCATTCTCACCCTTCGACCTTGAGCCCGGTGAAAGCAAGGAAGTTACTGTTAAGGGTAAGCTTCCCGAGGTAAGTCTCAAAAACTTTGAAATTACCGTTTCTTATGTTATGGAAACTCTTACTCCTATCGGTGAAAGAACTTTTGATTTCACAATTATGAACGGAGATCCCGTGGAATATGACGAGGAGAATCCCTTTGTAAAATCAACATATGCCGATAAGATTGAAGATTATCTTGAAGATGATGTTCTTGATATTCTTGAAAAATACGGCGTAAAGGGTATTGTTTCAAAGGTGTTTACCGTTGTTTACAGACTTGTTGCTGCTATTATCAAGCTTGTTGAAACATTTACTTCAATCGCTGATAAGTTTTAATTAAAAATCGGGCTGTTGCATTTTGTTGCAACAGCCCTTCAGCTTTTACGGATACCAAATAATTAAATTATGAATAAATAATCCTGTTTTCAGTAATACTAAAAACACACGGTAAAGTTTTTTACCGTAATTAGGAGGTGTTACAATGGAAAACTCAGGAGTAAAGTGTTCAGTTGAAGAATGTGAATACCACGTTGGCTGTGATAAGTGCCGTCTTGATAAAATCGAGGTATCACACGAAAGAACAAGCCCCGATTCAATGGCAATTCCTCATTTCTGCAAGTCTTATCAGAAAAAGCAGTAAAAAAAGCACCTAAGGGTGCTTTTTTACATATAATTTTATGTTTCATTGACATTGTGAGAGCTTCTGTGTTATAT
>JAXJQQ010000041.1:0-4860 GCA_036311065.1 Acutalibacteraceae bacterium
ACCTTATATTGGATATCAAGATGGTTCATATTGGCTTCGTCTTATTTTCAACTATACAGATGACGACTGGGTATTCTTCAAGAAGGTTATAGTTGCTGCTGACGATGAGCGTTTCACAGAAACATTCAGTTATTTTGATATTGTCAGAGACAATGGCGGCGGAGATGTTTGGGAATATATCGATATCGAAGTTGGTGAATCAGAAATTGAAATGTTACGTGCTATCGCAAATTCTAAAGAGACTATCGTCCGTTTCCAGGGTGACGATTACTCAAGCGACTTCACAGTAAAGAGTAGCGATAAAGCTGCTATCAAGCAAGTTCTTGACGCTTACGAATATCTTAAATAAGCAATCAGCTTGCTGCGTGCAGCCACCTTATTAACAGAAATTAAAAGGAACGGTTTATGCCGTTCCTTTTTGCATTGCGGATGCTTCCTGTCTGAGAAATTTATCCTCTTCTTTCTTTAAGTATCCTCGCATTTTCATTAACTCTGTCCTTTCCCAAGGGATAAAAGAAATAAAGCACAAGTGCGAGAAGCACATAGCCGATTGCGGGAACAAGGCAGGTGATGTTGTAAATTCCCTTTGTGACTGCTTCGTCGAAGGCGGTTTCCTTACTGTAGCCGATGGAATTCAGAAGAAAGCCCGTAACTCCCGATGAAAGTGCCTGACCAAGCTTTCGTGAAAAGGAGTAGACCGCATAAATCGTGCCGTCATCTCTTTTGCCGGTTTTAACCTCGGTGTCGTCAATAACGTCGGTAATCATTGCCCAGCAGATAAGGGCGAAAACCGCAAGTCCCACATAAGACAGAGCATAGAGAACAACGAACACCCACGGATTTTTTGTTTTAAGGAAAAAGGCAAAGATGAACACGGCTCCGCCAAGAATCGACCCTGAAATTGCAAGTGCCTTTCTGCCGAATTTTTCTGAAATTTTCACTGTGAAAGCGGCACAGATAAGGGTGATTACCACGCCGATAAGTCCTGCAGCAGACTGAGCGGCAGTGTTTCTGAAATAGTTCGGAAAAATGTAGGTCACCATTTGTGAAAGGGTGAGCTGAACAAGGAGCATACATACCGTTGCCGCAACAATGCCGAGAAGAGCCTTGTTTTTTGAAAGGTCACGAAGCATAAGAGAAAAGCTGAACTTTTCCGTTTTTTTCTCCATAACTACTCTCTCCGTTACAAGGTTATAGCACAGAAGATAGCAGATAACTGCACCGACGGAGCAGACGAGGGCGGCAAACATCACACGTCTGCCTGAAAGCACCTGATTGCCGTTTTCGTCTTCATAGAAAACCAGAAGGGGAAGAACAACACCGATTACCATGCCTGCAAGAGCGGCACCTATAGAGCGGTAATTTGAAAGCTGGGCTCTGTGCTTCGGCTCAGGTGAAATTGCAGACACCATTGAGCCGTAGGGGATGTTGATAGCGGTATAAAAAACGCTGCCCCAGATGAGATAGGTAAAAAACATCCAGAACACCCTGAAGCCGTAAGGAAAATCTCTGAACCAGTCGGCATACATAAGAAAAGAGGCGAGAGCAACAGGGACACTTACCCACAGAATCCATTTGAGAAACTTGCCTTTTTTACCCCTTTTGCTTCGGTCAACAATCTGCCCCATTGTTACATCGGTGAAGGCGTCAAGAAACCGAGCAACCATCATCATTATTCCGATAAGGGCGGTATCAATGCCCATAACATCGGAGTAGAATTTCATAAGCATCATGCTTGAAAGAATAAAGGTGAAATCGTTGCCGAAATCTCCGAACATATAACCGAGCTTGTCACTCAGTCCGAAAGGCTTGAATTTTTCTTCTGACATATAGCGTCCTCCGTCTTTTCTGAATATCGGTCTTAGTATAGACTGATTTTACGCAAAAAATACTATTGCAAGCTTTTCTTCTGTGTGATAGAATAAAAACAGAAACAGTAAAGAGGTGAGCTTTATGATTATAAGAGCTGTTCAGAAATTTTCAGCGGTGGACTATCCGGGACTTTTATGTGCAACGGTTTTCACACCGGGGTGTAATCTGCGCTGTCCCTTCTGCCACAACGGTACTTTGGTGCTGGAGGATGAGCCGGATGTGAGAGAAGAAGTTGTTTTCGAATTTCTCGAATCAAGAAAAAACAAGCTTGATGCGGTCTGTCTTTCAGGCGGTGAACCTCTTTTGCAAAAAGGCGTGGAGGAATTTCTCCGTAAGGTTAAGGAAATGGGCTTTAAAACCAAGCTCGACACCAACGGCACAAAGCCGCAGTATCTGAAAGAAATTCTCTCAAGCGGTGTAGTTGACTACGTTGCTATGGATATAAAAAATTCACCGGCAAGATATGCTGAAACCGTCGGAGTAAAGGCTTTCAGCTTAAAGCCTGTTTATGAGAGCATTGATATAATCAGAAGCTCAGGTGTAGAATACGAATTCCGCACAACCGTAACGAAGACCTTTCACAATGAAGAAAGTCTTCTTGAAGCTTCTCATATGATAGAGGGAGCTTCCTTGTGGTATCTTCAGACCTACAGAGAAAGCGAAAATGTTATTGACAAAAGTGTTGAAGGCTACTCCGAAGAGGAAATGAAGAGCCTTTGTGAAAAATTAAAACAGACGGTGCCCTTTGTAAGACTCAGATGAAAAAAAGAGAATGTCGGATACGACATTCTCTTTTTAATATTCAACCCGGCAACAGATAATGCTCAGCAAGTCTGTTCCACGTCAGCTTGTCAACCTCACCTGTAATGTCGTGACCGATAACCTTCTGCCATTTTCTGACTTCTCTTTCCGTTTCTGCAGTAAACTCATCACCAGTATTTTCAGATCTGAAATTTGAATAAAGCTCACCGAGACGGCGAAGCATTGTGTTCAGCATTTGCACCTCTCTTCCGATCTGTCCTATGACTAAGGGCAGGTCTTCGTTTTTTATGCTGATTACCTGATTAGGGTCACTTAAAACAAAAAGTGCTTTTTTGCTTTCTTCATTTATTCTGTCCCAGATTTCAAAATCCACAATTCCCGTTTCAGAAAAGCCGTATTTACGCTGAAAAGCTCTCACTGCGTTTTCCGTTTCCTCTCCGAAAATTCCGTCAGGAATAACAGACGGCACATCCTTATGCAACTTTGAAATGTTACGGAGCCTCTGCTGAAGCTCCATAATTGATTTTTGCTTGTCAGTTATAAAAAATCACTCCTTAAGCAGTTCATAACCGGGATACTGTCCCTCAAGACGCCTTTGACCCTGACGCACAACTGAATACACATCTGCAATGGTGTTCCAGGTGGTTTCGTTTACCTGACCTGTCTGAGGCAGAGAAAAAATCCGCTGAAATTCTGTAACAGCGTTCTGTGTCCGTCTGTCAAAGGCGGTGGTTTCCGCAAGGGGAGGCAGGTCGTAGAAAAACTGCGAGATGTAATTGAGATAAGTCTTGAACACTCTTACAGACGGGCCGTTATCTCCAAAACGGAGCACCACACCGGGATAAGGCTCAGTTTTTGCTTCTTCGAGAATTTCTTCCTCGCTGAGATAATCCACAACGCCCTTGTAGGCATTGTAAAGACTGTTCCATGTTCTTTCGTCAACCTCACCTGTCTGAGGCAGACCCTTATACCTCTGAAAGGCGAGAACATTGTTTTTTGTCGCTCTGCCGTAAATTCCGTCAGTTGCTATGGGTTTAATGAAATCTACAAAAGGGGAAATAAGATTGAGAAAATACTGGAGTGTTACAACCTCACCTCCCCTTGAGCCCTCTCTTAATGCTCCCTTGAACTGCTTCGGCAGATTTTCATAGCTTACACCCTCAGCGTTAAGCTCGGAAATTCTTGTGACTGCGTCATAGATGTAAATGATTCTGTACCAGGTAGCTTTGCCGATAACTCCGTCGGGAGTGAGACGGAAAATTTTCTGAAAGGTTTTCACTGCGTTTTCCGTGTTTTCGTCAAATCTGCCGGTTACATTTGAAATTTTCGGTATGGCGGGATAATTGCGTGAAATTCTGTTGAGATAAAGCTGCATACGCCTTACATTTTCGGAAAGGTCACCAACAGTGAGAGGTGTACCGGGGTAGGAGGGTACATTTTCCGAGATGGGTGCATTCACCACAAGCTCAGTATCGTCTCCGTAATAGTATCGGATAATGTCTGTTGCAGAGCGCCCTTCTTCAGCAAGAGGCACAGTACCCCATTGGGAGAGTCCGTCACAGGTTACCTGCTTGCCGTCACAGTATGCCGAGAAAAAAGGATTCACCGTACCTTCTTTTCTCAGATAGTCGTTGAAAAGCTCGTCAACAATACGGCTGATATTTTCATATATGCTTCTGCCGTTTATGAATTTCTGGTCAAAGGCGGTGTTGTTTGTGATGTCAAAATCATAACCCATTGCAGGGTACCACTCTGAATAAACTCTGTTGAGTGCAAAGGAAATCTCGGCAAGTATGTTTGCTTTTATGGCTTCTTCGGGCCAGGTTGAATAAATTTCCGATGAAGCAACATTTTTGATGTAATCGGGAAAGGGCAGGGTAACATTGGCTGCATCTGATGACGGTGAGCCAAGATGTACGGTTATATATTCGGGTATGGTGGGTACTGCCATTTATTCACTCCTTTCCTCGTTGGGGACAAGCTCTGCATTAAGCACAATTTCAGCACCGCCTGTGGCAGAAACAGGAAGATTTTTCTTTTCCTGAAAGCCCTCTGCATAAATGTCGGCACTGTACTGAGCTTCTCTTGCAGTTTCACTTGAAAGTGAATCCTTTTCAGGATAGGCAGGCAGAGTAACCGTATCGGTGTTGCCGTTTTCATCCGTTACAAGAAAAGAGATAATTTCGCTGTCTTTTTTCACAATAACCTTTGCACCCGATATGGGGA
>JAXJQQ010000042.1:0-1905 GCA_036311065.1 Acutalibacteraceae bacterium
TAACAGCATCGTAATCACCCGTAGCAATTCTCGCACAGAACTTCTTTCTGTTCTTTGTTTCAAAGTCTTTCTTTGTTGCTACAAGAATGTTTGCAGACGGATAAAGCTGTAAATATTCCGTCGCCCATTGCTCCGTAAGGTGATTAGGTACAACAATAAGCGACTTATTACAAAGACCGAGCCTCTTGCTTTCCTGTGCCGCCGCAACCATAGTAAAGGTTTTACCCGCACCAACAACATGAGCGAGAAGCGAGTTACCACCGTACATAATTCTTGCAACTGCATTTACCTGATGCTCTCTCAACTTAATTTCGGGATTCATTCCGCTGAAAGTAATGTGACTTCCGTCGTATTCTCTCGCTCGCATTGAGTTGAATGTATCGTTATACATTCGGCAGAGCCTTTCTCTCCGCTCCGGGTCTTTCCATATCCAATCCTGGAAAGCCTGCTTAATCATTTCCTGCTTACCCTGTGCGATGGCAGTTTCCTTTTTGTTGAGAACGGGTTTACGGTTTCCGTATTCATCCTCAACATAGTCGAAGATACGGATATCCTTAAGATTGAGAGTGTCCTCGATAATTTTATAGGCGTTAATCCTCGGAGTACCGTAGGTGCTTTCTGACATAACATTCATTCTGTCGTAGCTCTTACCTTTGATTGCCCATTCACCGGTTATCGGTGAGAAGTTTACCTTCATATTGTACTGACAGTATCGGGGAGTTCTTAATGTTTCAAAGATAAAATCCTGAACATCATCAGTAGGAAGCCAAGTGGCACCGAGACGTACAGAGATTTCACTTGCATCCAAATCCTTCGGCTGTACCTTTTCAAGATATTCAACATTGATGTTGTAATCTTCGGGATAAAGTTCAGCACTTCTTTTAGCAAGTGCTAACTTTTCACGTACATTGCCCGAAAGGTATTCATCTACTGTGAGATATTTGTCCTGACCGTCACGCTCGTGGGTGTGTAAGGGATTAAGGAAGATTGCACCCTTAAGCTCTTCAAAAAGCTCCTGCTCCGTCTTACCCGAAAGAGAACACATATACGGCATATCTACTCTTGCCTTATCTCCGATTGAAACGGCCAGTGCTTCACTTGCAGTTTCAACGGAAGTAACCTTAACATGCGGCTTGATTGTTCTCTTGGTAAACATATCCGCTTTTCTTTTAAGCTCTCCGTTTTCACCGATAACCTCAAGAGAACAAAGAAGATAATATGAGCTGTCATCAGAGAAAACCAAACGGTTTGCTCTTGAATTTATAAGGCCGTATTTCTTCGTAAATCTGTCATAAACCTCGTTTAGCTTATCCTGTGCTGATTGTATAGCCGAGTCGGGATAATCCTCTGTCTGAAGTTGTATAAGCTCTCTGACGCTATCTCTTATCTCAACCATACCCCTGATACGGTTTTCTGCAGTTGCAGAAACTTCAACAGCATTCATACGGCTGTTTTCTCTGTAATACACCTGACCGTCAACAACAGTAAAACTGAAATTCCTTACATTGGGGTCTGCAGGTATTGAGTTGTTAACCGCTTCTCCCGCTTCCTGAATTTCAACCTCTGTTATCTCTGCGTGGATATTCTGTACTGCTTCACTCAAAAGGTCAGAAAGCTCTCTGTCCTCATAAGGCTTGCAGGTAAGGGACTGACCGAACTGTGATGATTCCATAACCATTTCGCCAAGCACCATTTCGGGATGATCTACGAAATATTTGTTATATTCGTTACCGTTTTCATCACGATCAAGATGCACCCAATCAGGCTCCTCAGTCACAAGGGTATCTCTCTTTTGCAAGAAGATAATATCCGATGTTACCTCCGTTCCTGCATTAGCCTTAAAGGTGTTATTAGGCAAACGAATAGCACCGAGAAAATCAGCTCTCTGTGCTATATACTTTCTGA
>JAXJQQ010000043.1:0-2539 GCA_036311065.1 Acutalibacteraceae bacterium
ATGGTTGATTTAATCTCAGATTTTTCAATATATTCATCATATCAGAATTCATACCAAGAAGTTCCGTTTTCTTCAAAAACGAGAAGAGAATCAGCAACTTTTTTTACAAAATATCTGTCATGGGAAACAAAAAGTATTGTGCCATCAAAGTCAGATAGCATACTTTCAAGTGTTTCCTTACCAACTATATCCATATGATTAGTAGGTTCATCAAGAATAAGAAAATTAGGTTTTTTCTTAAAAAGTTTACATAATGCTAATCTGACTTTTTCGCCTCCGGAAAGCATGTCAACTCTTTTAAAAACATCATCACCACTGAAAAGAAAAGCCCCGAGTGCATTTCTGACCTGAAAATTATCTAAAAACGGAAACTCATCAAGAAAATCGTCAAAAACTGTTTTATCCGATGTATATTGCGCCATCTGCTGGTCGAAATAACCAACTCTTACATTGTTACCAACTGTAAAGCTTCCATCTAAATAGGGGATAGCACCAACAATAGTTTTTAGCAATGTTGATTTCCCTTTGCCGTTACCTCCGATTATGCCGATATGTTGTCCACGCAAAATATTAAAACTTAACTCGCAAATAACACTTTCATAACCAATTTTTAAATTACTTACATTAAGAACATCCTTAGCACTTCTTAAATCAGGCTGAAAATTTGCATGAAACTGCTTTGAATCATAACTTTCAGGCGGTTCTATAATATCCATTTTTTTAAGCTGTTTAATCTTAGATTGAACCATAGCAGCTTTAGTTGCCTTATACCTGAATCTTTCAATTAATTCATTTAGTTTGGATATTTCTTTTTGCTGAGCTTCATAATCCTTTGCCTGCTGCTCCCGCACTTGCTTTTTTTGTTCAACAAAAGAGCTGTAATTACCGTCATATTTATATGTTTTTCCTCGTTCAATTTCATAAATAGTTTTAACGGTTTTATCAAGGAACATACGGTCATGAGATACTATAACAACAGCTTTCTTATAATCAGAAAGGTAATCTTCAAGCCACGCTACTGCTTCAACATCAAGATGGTTGGTTGGTTCATCAAGTAAAAGCAAATCAGGTTTTGACAAAAGCAGTTTTAAAAAAGCAATTTTTGTTCTTTGTCCACCTGAAAAATCAGACAAGGGCTTTTCTTTATCTTCAGATGTAAATCCGAATTTTATTATTGCAGCTTCATATTCTTTTTCAAAATAAAATCCACCGTCGTTAGTAAATGCATCCAGCAGGGTAGTATACTTCTGAATATTTTCCGCTGTAGGATTAATTTCCATTTCTTTTTGTAGTGAAGATAATTCACTTTTCATACTAATAATATCTGAATAGGCACTTCTGATTTCGTCGACCATTTTGATACTGTTATCTTTAAATGCCAACTGACTAAGAGTTCCTATAATCGGTTTACCTGATACAATATGAAAACTGTTAACCGACGGATCATCCTGAGAAATTTCTAATTCACCGGATAACAAACGAAGAAGTGTTGTTTTTCCGCAACCGTTACGGCCGACTATACCAATCTTACTTTCAGTGTTAATTTCAATATTAACATTTTTTAAAATCGGTTCACCTGATAAATCAACAACACCATTTTGAATTTTAATCTGCATAAAAGCATCATCCTTGATTTTAAAGTTATTTAATATTAACACATTTAAAATCAAATAACAATACTTTAACTTATTTGAAAACAAAGAAAAACAATAGTTTGATACAAATTCATTTTTTGTCATTTTGTACAGAAGAACAAAGGTTGTCTGAAGCTCTTAATCAGGCAGAGTATTCAATGCGAAAATACGATTTTGAGCCGACTTTGTTACTTACATACCTTAAAAGACGAATAGAATACCGATATTTCAAGGATTTTATGACAAAATTGCTTAAAAGTATAAAATATTTTGACAACATCTGATAGGGCAAAATGCACAATAAACAACTATACAAAATAAGCCCTTTATTTTTTAAATTAAAAATTTTTGTAGGATATGTTATGGAAATTATTATTTCAGATGATTTAAAAATTGTTTTAATTATTGCTTGCGTTATTTTATCTGTACTTCAATTTACGGTTTTTGTCCCTCTTGGATATTACCTTGATTTTAAGGGTCGCTATTATCGTGAAAAGTGGTTTGAAACTGAAAATAAGCGTAGAGCTGAACACCCAGAACAGTTTAATAGTTTATCTTATCGTATGTTTGATATGTTTCGTTTCGGTAAGAAATTTAACAACAAAAGCTCCTCTGATTGAGGAGCTTATTTTTTTGGTATTGGTTTTTGTTCGTTTGTAAATCCTATTAAATAATCTGCAGATACATTGTAAAATTTACATAATAATATGAACTTTTCTAATGGTAATGGTACTTTACCTAATTCGTATCGGCTGTAATATGTTTGACTTACATTTAAATATCTTGCTATTGTTTCTTGTTTAAAATCATTGTCTTCTCTTAATTCTCTTATTCTTTGATAATAATTTTTCATAAATTATCACATTCCTTTTTGTTAGAATGTGACAATTTTATCATAGAACACA
>JAXJQQ010000044.1:0-3918 GCA_036311065.1 Acutalibacteraceae bacterium
GTTAAAATGACTTCTTGCTTCTTCAACCGTCTTTTTCTGAATCGTGAGCGTTACATACTTGTCCTGAACAATAGCATTTGCTCCGTTTGCCAACATTGTCAGCATATCATTTATTTCTTTACGATATTTATCCTTATCGTCATTTGCTCTTTCAAGAAGTGCTATTTCTTTAAGCTCTGCCTTTTTAAGTTTTCTGTTGATAATGGTAATTTGACTTGAAATACCGTTTTCAAGTGAGTTTAAAATCTCACTGTAACGAAGGAAGTTTGCTTCTTTATCTTCCTTACTTGATACCGCATAATTTATATCGGTAAACTTGAATGTTTTTGAATATCTGTCTTTGCCTGTCATAAAGATACCGTCAGAATATACGGCATCAATTTTAATGACATCCTGAACAGACTTGGGGACAGACATTCCATCCCCAAATAAGTCATCGAGTCCTGTTTTCTTTTTTATGCTTCCGATTAGGTCGAACATCGTCACCATTCCTTTCCATATTGTCATAATAATTTGTCGAGATGAATTTCAATTCTCTCGGCATAAGAATTTCACTTTTAAGGTAAGTGAACAAAACCTTTTCAGCCGTCATTCCATGATACTTGAAAAAGCCGAGGGTAGCAAAAGGAGCTGCACCTACAATACACACCCAACTGAGTGTTTCAATACCGAAGAACGGTTTAAGAAGAAAGTACAATCCAACTGCTATACCGCAGGCTAAAACCGAGAATACGAACTGACGGAGATTAAGACCGAAATACACAGCTTCACTGTAATCTCGTATTTCACGGTTAATCTTTACTTCCATTTACTTAATCAACTCCTTTATAATCCCATCATTTCTTTAACTACTCTGTCACTCATTTTTACTGTTCCGACAAGTACAATCATATTGAATATAAGCTCACCGACATAAGTCCATACCTGATTTACTGCTGCTGCCGATTCATCAACAACAGGTGGTGATGAAGCAAACAACGAGAAAATAATGCAACCGAGTACAATGATTGCACCCTCTAAACATACTGCCGCATAAGATTTAATAAAGCTCTTACCGACAGATGATGAAGTTTCACCCGCAAAAGCAGATAAAGGCACGGGGGCAATCGCTGTATATAGGTAAATCTTAAAGAATCGTCCGTAAACTGTCATAATCATAATGAATGAAAGAACAGTTATAAACAGACTACCTATAAGAGTTACTGCCCACAGTGGTACGCTCTCCCAAAATCCGCTATCTTCTATTGCTGTTACTATTGACTCAGGTAGCACCATTTCATCAATTCTTGCAAGTCCTGATGTTGCCATAATCTTTGCAACAATGCCCTGGACGATGTCAAACAATGCCATCATCAATTCAAGACCATAGTCAATAGCCGCTTTTGAAAGTATAAAACGGATAAACATTTTAAGAGCTATCTCCGGTCTTTTCATTTCTGCAAAGTTTCCGCAGGTCTTCATAACACCTACAACGAAAAAGAGCACTAAAAGCGAATATCCTATCGCCTGTAGTGCTCCGTGAATGTTAGTGATTACATTCCATATTGTACCGTCTTTAAATTCTTCGGGGGATTGAGTGATGAGAAGCCATATTTCACTTAACTTGTCGTTCCAAGTTGCGAGTGCATTTTGTAGATTTTGCACTACCCAATTTGAAGATTCCATCAAAGACCTCCCTTCAAAAAAGAGAGAACACAAAAAATGTGTTCTCTCTTTCAACAAATCAATTTTAATTCTTCAATTTCTTTTTCTTTGAGTTTGATAATTTTAACTCCGTTTTTGTTGTTTCCATCGTAATAACTAACGATACAGTTTTCACTTTGCAGGGTTAAAAAATTATCTTTCAAGAAATCATTAACAACACAAAAATCATCCAGTGGTTTTCTTAATCCCAATCCTAAATATTTTATAAAGGCTTCTTTTTTTGTCCAAATCTCCAAAAAAGCTTTCATTGGATCAACAGAAGTATTTGTAATATATTCATTCTCTTTTTCAGTAAAAAAGCGTTTTGCTATTCCCAGACTATTCTCTGTTTCTTTTTCAATATCAACGCCTACTCTATTATCGGAAAAAGCTATAGCAATTACATTGTGTGTATGAGAAATATTAAAGAAAATATTTTTATGTCCTTCAATATAGGGTTTCCCCAAGTCATCGTTAACTATGGAAATCTGATTAATGTCTATTCCAAACTCTTTTTGGATTATAAGTTTAACTGCAACCTGTGCATATAAACTGAGTTTTTTATCCATATTGTTATATAGCTTTTTTATCTGTGTAGCTTTTTCCTTTGACACATATGATATAAGATTGTTAAATATTAATATACTGAATTTATTACTTAAAGGTAATATATACAATTTTCTGCCCATTTTTTCAATTTAAATCCTTTGCTTTTTTCGAACAATATAATTTGCGTATACAGAAAAGTCAACTGAATAATCCAAACTATCGATATATTCTGCAAAAATGTTGATTTATGCCTTTTTATTCAACATATTATCCAACAATAAGGTTAAGAATTTCTTTGGCAAATGTGATAATGATACCACCGGCAACAGTAAGGAAGCCGTTCGCTCTCTGTGAAGGGTCGTGAGATTTAAGTGAGAGACCTACCTGAACAATACCGAAGCCGAGAAGGATAAGACCTACGGCTCTGATAAGACCGAAGATGAATGTTGAAAGATTGTTTACTACTGCAACGGGGTCATCTGCAGCAAATGCAGTTACACCGCAAACGAAAAGCATTGTAAGGCAAAGGATAATACCCACATAAGCCTTAAAGCCTTTTCTCACTTTACCCTCCATAGGAGCCTTCTTTGTTTTTGTGATTACATTTTTACTCATATTTTTGTTCCTCCAAATTTAATAAATATTCTTCAATTTCTTGACTTGAATAGATAACAACATCTGTTTTAGGTAAATCATCAATGTTAATATCTTCAAGGTCATCAAAAGTCATTTCATAGCTTGAATAATCTTCAAAGCCGTGAACATAATTTTCACCCTTACCGTCAGTTGTGTCTTTGACATTCGGGTGTTTTAAGATATCATACTTTAAATCTTGCACAGGTCTTTCACCACGAATAAAAAGAAGTGCGTACTTGTTATCAAGCATTCGCACTTCATCTGGTGTTAATAGTTCTCTGCCGGAAATCTGATAGTTAGTTGAATAGCTACCGTTTCTTCCTCGTGATTGTCCGTAGGTGTTTGTGTCAATGGTTTCTTTACCCAAGAGTTTAGAAACATATTCGTGCGTTGATTGCTCATTACCGCCGAGATATAAGAACTCATCACAGTTACCGACTATGCTTTCCCACTGTTTCTCAAACAAAGCTTTTAACTGTGCCATATTCTGAATAATTATTGAAACTGAAATTTCACGGGAACGCATAGTTGAGAGTAATTTATCAAAGTCATCGGGCAATGCAATATTTGCAAACTCATCCATTACAAAATGCACATGAACGGGAAGTCTGCCTGTATGAACAAAGTCCGCCTGATAATATAACTGCTGAAACAACTGTGTGTAGAGCATACCGACAATAAAGTTAAAGCTTGTATCATTTTCAGGGATAAGTGCGAACAAGGCTGTTTTCTTTTCTCCGATTTGGTCAAGCTCAAGCTCATCAAAACAAGTCATACTTGCAAGAGAATCAAGATTAAACTTTTCGAGTCTTGCAAGAAGTGTAATTTGAATCGACTTCAAGGTTTTCGTTGAACCACTGTGATATGAGTGATAATATTTAAGTGCAATATGGTCCGGTATTCTTTTTTCAAGTTTCTCGAATATTTCATCAAGAGGACTTATTGTTACCATATCCTGACTTCCGCCCTCATCATCATAGTGCTTCGAGATACCGAAGTCTATCAACACAGCCTCGTCCTCCTTTCGGAAAAGGATGTTCGATGGCTTAA
>JAXJQQ010000045.1:0-3294 GCA_036311065.1 Acutalibacteraceae bacterium
CTTAACGCTTACCGACAGCTTAACTACTATTATGTCGAGAATGATAAAGGCGTAAAGACCAATATGGGCGACTATATGCTTAACTTCCCCAAAACAAACGAAGGCTTCGCAGATATTCTCTTAAAGGGTAACCCTAACATTCTCAATAACATCCGCATTCTTCTTTCAATGGGTGTTGCTGACGGCGGTGGCCTTATTGAGCGTATAATGACTGCGGTTGCAGACGAAGAAGTTTATACAAAAGCAAAATATTTCGATGCCGCAAAGGAGCTTGCAGGTAAAATTCAGCAGCTCAAGAAAATGCTCGCTGATGCAAAAGCAGAAATAGATGAAATCAATGCAGACACAGAAATGACAGAAGCAGAAAAAGATGCGGCATTACTTATGCCTCAATACATCGTGACTCTTCTTCTCGGCTTTGATGTGATTTTAGAAACAATTCCTTGCGGTGACACAAATTACAGCGATTATTTCGAAACAACAACAGATGTTGATTATGCTCTTCTCTATCCCTTTGTTGATGCAATGACAGAGGGTCAGAAAGCAATGGCTGTTTCAGGTCAGGTTCATTCAGTACTTGTTTATAATGCAGTCGAAATGAATGACGAAGAGCTTGAAGCAAAACTCGCTGAGACGGAAAAGGATTACGAACCCTTATCAGTGTACTTCGGTACAGATATGAACCTTCTTGAAGGTGCAGTGGCTGTTACGTCAGATGCTTTAAGAGAAGAAGCAGCAACAGGTAACAACTGGTTTGCCTGCTTTACAGGCAATATGGCGGGTGATATCACAATTTCCTCACTGTTCGGTGTAGGCGGTGTTGCCCTTATGGGTATTTCGGCTCATTTCCTTAAGCAACAGTACACTATTGCAACAACGAAGCTGAGCAATCTTGAAAATTACACATTATGGTATAATAATAACGAGATTGCTGTGCGCTTGAACCAGCTTAAAGCCGGTGAAATTTCACAGAAATCCTATGATGAAGCTATAAGTAAATTTGTCAGCGAAAATAATGCAATAAATGCAAAGGTTACAACTTCTACTTCCACAATTGTATTATCTTCAATCGGTCTTGCTGCAGGTATTGCAATGCTTGCATTCAGTATTTATTCAATCGTTCGGATTATTGATAAGTACAACCCCAGCTACACAAAGATTCCCTCAAATATGGTCGACACAGTTTCAACCGCAAACGGTAGCAGATTCATCAATTATACCGTTGTAAACTCACTTTATCAGGACGGCAATAAAACTTCTGAAAAGCCCGGTGATACAAACGGTTACAGTGGTAAGCAGTGGAACGCAATCTACTATACAAAGAGCTTCGAAGCAGGTAAGTGTATGACTTCAACAGGCTATTTCATTGATTCAGCTGAAAACTTCGGTAAGTATACCCCCGTTGCTGCTTTCGGCACAAATAACTGTTACGACCTCAACTCCTTCAACGGCAAAGAAAACACAGAAAATATCTTCGTTGCTTTCGGTAACTCAAACAACAAGAAATCAGCTGAAACTTCAGTTCCCACAGTTATAGGTAGTGTATTTACATACGGAGCAATGGCTATCAGCGGTGTTGCAGGTATGGGTCTTGGTATGTGCATTATGTCACTTATCAAGCGTAAAAAGGAAAGCTGATAATTAACAAAACTTAATGAAAAAAGTCATCCGTTTCGGGTGGCTTTTTTTGATGAAGCCTGATAAAACATCTTGTTTGTAAGCGGTTTGTAATAGGCTGTTGTATATAATATAAAATATAGTATATCCGACTGAAAATCTGCGCGTCAGAATCAAAACATTAATAAGGAGTATATATTTTATTATGAAAAGGTATAAATTATTTTTACCGACAATAATCCTTGTTGCTGCGATTATGCTTACTGTGATTTCTGCGTTTATTGCCGGTATAGCGTTAAAACCAACAGTTACCGAAAGTGAATTTCCGTTTTCTATCACATACGAATTGGATGGAGAAACCGTAACAATCAATGATGTTTACAAAGCACGTTATAAAGAAAATAAAAAATATAAATACCGTACATACATTGGTGAAATTGGTAATTTGGGTGAAGACAATACCATCTATACTCTTAAAACTGATGAAACCGGAAGAATTGAATTGTGGACCCATTTTTATCCGGACTATCTGATGGGAGACGCCTGGTACGATTACTTTGATGAAGAGGCTTTCGAACCGAGAATTTATTATTATGATGCTGAAGAAAACGAGTTTTATGACAAAGAAACCTTATCTGAACAAGGAGTAAAGCTTATAAGCTTTGAATATCCGGAACCGATTGAAAATTCAATGGTTTTTTCACATATTATAATTCCTGAAAGCGACATTGTTGTCCCCGCGATTATAATCGCTTTCTTGGCAATGCTTGCAACTATAATTTTTGTTAAAAAGGATAACGATTATATAAGTATGCCGATAAACACGATTACGGTTGTTTTTAATTTCGTTATCGGCTTTATTGTGTTTCCGTTCTTTACGACTTTTGCCGGCCTTCTTGAAGCAATGGGAGATGTAGGTGATATTATGAATTTGGTAATTTACTTGCTTCCTGCTTTATCACTCCTTTGTATTACCGCTTCGATTGCCTTACGCCGCAAATTATACGGTAAGAGTGCACTGATTGTTCAATTTATTTCTCTGGTTGTATTTGTTGTTATTTTGTTTATTTGTTATTGTCTTGAATTGTTATAAGATGGTGATTATATCTGTCTTATAACACTAAGAGAGTCTGGCGATGAAATACCTGTCAGTTTATTTCAGTATAAGACCTTGCAAATTTCTGTTGCAGTAATTGCGATTGTACTTATCACTGCAACAGGTACAGTCATTTATATCGGTAAAGGTGTTTTTTTGAAATTTTGATATTTCTTGATTTTAAATAACAAAATTGGCCTGTTTGTAAGAGGTTTGTAATATCATTGAGTGTATAATATTTTCATCATTTAAGAAAAGGAGACAGTACTAATGAAATTATTAAAAGTACTTATCAGCATGATTCTTGTTGTGACAATGTGCACAACAATGATGATGCCCGCAAGCGCAGGTCGAGTAACTTATTACTTAAGCGACCTTAAAATGGCAGAAGCAGCTACTGAAGATGAAGCTAAAAACCTTCTCACAGGTGCAGGCTATGAAATCCTTGATAAAAACCTTAACCCCGGTGGTGATAAGGCTGTTTATCTCGGCTACAAGAAGTCAACAAATGTTGACGATGCCATCACAGACGTAAAAGTTATGAATATGAACGGTGGCTTCAACATCTCAGACTACGAAAC
>JAXJQQ010000046.1:0-3994 GCA_036311065.1 Acutalibacteraceae bacterium
ACAGTTGCTTTGCAATAATATGATTTACCGCACTCGACTTTCTGTAATGTTTTTTCTGTTTCACCGTCAAGCTTTGCTTCTTTGAATACTGTAAAATTAACTTCAACAGGATTATCCGCATTAACAATAGCTACAAACAAATCAACAGTTGTATCAGCATCAAATGTTATTGTCGCTGTCTTTTCATTTTCCAGCAAGTCGATATATTCATTGCCTACCTCTATAACTAAATGCCTGAGCTCTGAATCTGTAGAAACCTTTAATATGTCACCTGCTTTAAAATCATATGAAAATAAAGGCGTAAATTCTTCGGCAGTATATTTGCCTATATGGTTTTCTTCAACCTCATACCACTGTAATGAAGCATCGGGATTATTGAAATCAACTGTATAGTTATTGTCAACTGACGGCTGCTGTGTGAAAGCATTATTTGCTGTATAAATACTCTTTTCACCTGTTGCCTCATCATATTCTGTTTTTTCCCAGCATAAGTCAAAAGATTCACTACAAACAACATCAATTATCTGATATTTTTCAGCTTCCTGAGTATTTTTGATACCCTTAAATACTGTTATCTTTCCTAAAGCACTTGTAACGTTTACTTTTGCAGTTAAAGAGTCACCTTTATAGTCAGTTACATCAATATCACCTTTTGCTATATTATTAATGCCAAGCGCAACAAGAACATCAGCATAATCATCGCCTGATTCAATCACTGTGTCATCGATGTTAAGTGTTATTTCATGTCCAAGAACGAAGTGGATTGCCTGTGAATTACTTTTAATCTTACCTGCATAAAGATTCACATCCGCCCATGAAACATCTAAAACACAACGACCGGAACTCGATGTGTTTTCTATAGTGCCACCATAAAAGTTGAAACCTGCCGCAACATTATTAATATTGATGGTTAGATTGCTTGAACCAGAAGTAATTTTGCCTGTTTCAGCCTCTGATGTATCATAAACTGATAACGGAGCATTTACATTAATATATTTATCTGTCAGATTCCATGTATAGCCGTTAAGGTCAAGATAAGTGTCGCCAAATATCCATATATATCTGGAAGTTTCAATGTCACCTTCAAGTATATATTTACCCTCATAAATTCTGGACTGTGATTTACTTGAGTTTGTTTCAGCTTCAACACCATCAATGTAAAGCACACCGTCAACGGTAGTAAGCACCTTTGCATCGCTGAAATCGAGTGTTTCATATTCATAACCGCAGTTGTAATCACACTTATAGTCACAATTTGCATCAGTGTGGGTAATTGCAGGAATTTCAACATAAGTTGTGTAATCACAAGCTGTGCAATACTCGTATGCATCCCAACCTATTTCTGCGCAAGTGGGTGCTTTTGCATCTACCTTAACAAGAGTATCTTTGTGATTGAGTGCTTCAATAGCCTTTTCGTCTGTTTCACCGCAACCGTTGTCACACTCTGCAACCATCAATCCTTCTGCTTCGCAGGCAGGTGCTTTTACTTCCTTATATTCGGTAAATGAATGTTCGCCTGCTACCACTAAATTCTCATAATAAGCTGAGTCATATGCTTCTACTTCAGTAAAAACACGGCATTGAGGAAGCAAGTCATCGAGTTTTATTTCCGAATTTTCCAGCATAACACTACTGTAATGCCCGTCATAAAGTTTACAGAGTGAATGAATATACAATGAGGGAACGAAATCACCTTTACCTGTTGAACCTGTAATTGTAACATCGGCAAGTATATGCATTATCAGATACGGCTCAGGACACCATTTGTGACCGTTAATATCAATGATGATATCCTTTTGAATAGAGACTTCATAATTGTCGCCATAATAATAATCATTGATCAATGTGATTTTACTTCCGTTTTCCGCTTGATTCAGAGCAGATCTGAAAATTTTGTGATATGTTACTGTGTCACCTGTTGTAAGAATGAAGTTCATTTCGCTGTTGCAAACTGAACAGATATCGTTTTCAACAAGTTGATGTTCACATATCAAACCGCATTTTCGGCATTGCGATTCCATATCACAGTCATGAAGACATTCTGCATCCTCGGGGAATTTTGCATTACAGTAACTGCATTTACCATATATCCAATTATGTTTATTCTCATCGCCTTCATCCGGATAATTGAACTCCTGACAGTCATTACAGAACCAACCTATGCAGCTTTGCCAATCCTTTTTGTGAGGACCTCTTTCGCCGTAATACGAATAGCAAATGTAGCAAAAATAGCCTCTGCAGCCTTGTACTCCGTTGCTTTCATGCAAACTTTCATCTTTTTCACCGAAATACTCATCGCAAATGCTGCACAAATAACCTCTACAGCTTTGCACACCGTCCGCATACTCGTGAATATGAAGGTCAGGTCCTACTTCTTTACCATCAATACTGACTGTAAATCTGTATGAAAAAGCTGAAGTTTCCCCACCAAACTGATCATAAAGCTTTAACGAACTGCCTTCGGTTGTTGTAAAGTTAACCCTTGTATCAGGTATTGAGCCCTCAATCGCAGCATGGTTATGTGCAGCAATATATGTACTTCCCTCTAAAAGAATATTAAGAGTAAGAGGTGAATTGCCGTCTATACAAAACGCAGTTGCCCAATCCATAGAAGAAATGTATAAATCTTTGAACACTATATTAAGTGTTTTTTCTTCACCGGAATTATTGATGATTTTCAATGCAGTATCCTGATACACACTCCCACCCGTAATTATATAACCATCGGGATCAACTTCTACATTTTCTCCGTTAAGAGTAACATAAGAATCGGCGATGACAATTTTACCCTTTGAAATGTCAAGCTCGGTTTTTACTCCGTCCGAATCAGCCGCAAAGGCAATAGGAATTGTTGTTACAATCATTAAGATTGCAAGGATGATTGATAATGTTTTTTTCATTGTTTTTTGCATATAAATTTCTCCTTTCAGAAAATTATTTGTTAGTTTTAATTCCGAGTTCTTCAAAGACATCCTCGACTGTTTTTTTTGCCACAGCTTCAAAGTCAATCTTTTTCATAAACTCTTTCACTTCCTCAATCCTTTTATTATCTATATCATAGATTTTAAGAATTGTGGAAATAAGTCTGTCTGTTTTTGCCTCAAGAGTGAAATACATACTGCAGGGCACTGACATATATGATCTCATAATTCCCATTGATGCAATTTCCAGCTCATAGAAGTCCTTGAGCTCAAGATAAGGCAACATATTGCCAAACTCCCTGTATAAAATCTCAGTTCTTCTTTTGAGTACTTCCTCGCTTGTTTTCGGCATTGAATAGCCTGCAAGATAGAGGTTTCGCATATCCTCATTCATTTCCGCCATATAAATCTGCAGAACCTCATTTGCCATAAAAATCAACAGCTTATCGTCAGTAAGCTTTTTTGACACAGCATCGGACGCCTTCGCTACACCGTCGAGAAACTCCGTAACCAACAAGCTGAGAATTTCCTCTTTACTGGCAAACTCATAAAGAATTTTACTTTTAGGAACATCGGAAAGCTTTGCTATATCAACGAAAGTGGTGCGCTCAAACCCTTTCTGCATAAACAGAGCCGTTGCTGCGGTAAGGATTTTTCTGTGTAATTCAGCGGTTGCTTCTTCGCTTCTTATATTTGCCAATTTATCAACTCCTATCAGAATAAAAAAACCAAAACGAAACGCGGTTTAATTTCAGGTACATATTAACACAAAACACGTATACAAGTCAATATATTTCAGTAAAGAACCAAAAAATCCTACGTAATATGGGGTACTGTATAAAAAAACGCCCCTGACTTTTACTGTCAGGGGTAAAATATTATTTACTCACAATTGCAATCTTAATAACGCCATCAAGCTTATTTTCAAAAACATCATAATTCTATACCTGTCGCAAGATTATCCCAAGATGTCATCTAACTTCCCCCTGTTTGCCGAATTGACAATTAATACCTTTATTCGACAAAATAACATAGGTTATTATAACAAATCTCAAAAACAATTTCAATTATTC
>JAXJQQ010000047.1:0-6224 GCA_036311065.1 Acutalibacteraceae bacterium
CCCGTACGAACAACCCGTAAGGGTTGTATGCGGAGGCGGATGCTGGTGTATGCTCGTGGTATACCCGTAGCACCCCAAAAAGGGCGTTTTGCATACTTTGGCGCTCGAATGAGCCAAAGTATGTGCCCAAGCGGCATGAGCGTAGGGGGTTTGAGGAAATACTATACTTTTAAATTTAATATAAACATTGGATAAAATCACCACGGCAAAAATTACTGATGATTAATTGCTTTATTGAAATATAAATTGTTAAAGTATGACCCCTCAGTCACAACCTTCGGTTGCGACAGCTTTCGCTCCGCGAACGGGCACCCTTTTGTCAGCTTACGCTGACATTTCCCCTAACAGGGGAATTACCTTTCAGGAGAGCCTCTGCGATGTGGTGACTTCGTCACAATTGTGACGGCATGAGCGGACGGAGTTAACTGAAAAATATATTTGAAAATTTGATAAAAGGTCGGATAAAGTCTCCACGGCAAAAGTAACGCTAAGCACTGTGTTGACGACTGAATGTTTTATTGAAACATAAACCATAAAATAACAACTTACAAATATCAAGCATTGTTTTTAAAACTCAAGAGAGGAAAAATATTATGAATAAAAATAAATATATAAAGGAAAAGCTCATTCTTTATTCTTCCAAAATACTCATAACCGCAGTTTTTGCGGGCACACTTTACGGTGTTTGGATTAATTACTATAACCAATTTATCCCCACCCCCTTTTACCGCTGGGGTAATGTTTTCTTAGGCGTACTGTTTGTTGCAATTTATGTTTCCTTTGTAAAGGTGTACGGCGGATTTATGGTGGGTACGGCACCTGTGTGGGACCTGATATTCTCGCAGATAATAGCCATAGGCTTCCTTCAGGGCTTCTGCTATATTATTTTCTCTCTTTTAAGCTACCGCCTTGTTCCCATAATGCCCTTTATTATAATGTTTATTGCCTTTTCCGTTTTTGCCGCACTCTGGTGCTTTGCGGCTGATAAGCTTTATTTCAGTATGCATGCCCCAAGAAAAACCGTTGTTGTTTTCGGCAACCTTGATTCATATCTTTCCCTTAAGGGTATCAGAAGTATGGATAAGCGTTTTACGGTTGTGCGTACCTTCAATACGGATAAGACCTCACTTTCCGAGCTTTTTGACCAGATTAAAACTGTTGAAGCTGTTTTTCTTTGCGGTGTTCATTCTGACTACCGTAACGAGGTTGTGAAATACTGTATTGCAAACAATAAAATAGCTTATGTCAAGCCCAAAATTTCCGATACTATTATAAGAGGCGGCAAAACCATTCAGCTTATGAATGTACCCGTTTACCGCTGCAAGAGAAGTGAGGGCAGTCTGATTTATCAGTGGACAAAAAGATTTTTTGATATTGTGCTTTCGCTTATTGCAATTATTATTGCTTCACCCGTTATGGCTGTTACTGCAATTGCCATAAAGGCTTATGATAAGGGAGATGTATTCTATAAGCAGACGAGACTTACCACAAACGGAAAAAAATTTGATGTTATAAAATTCAGAAGTATGATTCAGAATGCGGAAAAGGACGGCGTTGCAAGACTTGCCTCTGACCACGACAGCAGAATTACTCCCGTAGGTAAAATCATCCGCATGATGCGCCTTGATGAGCTGCCTCAGCTTTTCAATATCCTTATGGGTGATATGTCCTTTGTCGGACCCCGCCCGGAAAGACCTGAAATTGCCGCAGAGTATGAAAAGGATATGCCGGAATTTGCCCTTCGCCTTCAGGTAAAGGCAGGCCTTACAGGTTATGCTCAGGTATACGGCAAATATAATACACCTCCTTACGACAAGGTGCAGATGGACCTTATGTATATTGCAAACCAGAGCCTTCTTACAGACCTTAAGCTTATGCTTATGACCTTCAAGATTCTCTTTGTGCCCTCCAGCACCGAGGGCGTTGACGAAAAACAGACAACTGCAAAAAGAGAAAGCAACGAAGAGGAATAAACACCCACGGAGAATATAATATGAACTCAGATTATAACAACGGCGGACAGTACGATGCCCTTAATTATATCAACAGCCGCCCCGATTACAGCTCTTTTTTTGACCCTTCGGTTTTATGGAAAAGGAGTGAGGACAAAAGAAAACTGAGAAAGCTCGGTCTTTACGGCGGCGGGGCTCTGCTGTTTTATATCCTTGTGCAGTATACCCTTATTTTTGCTTTGCAGATTTTTGGCTTGAGTGAGCTTTACTCAGGCAACGAAATTTTTCAGTGTGCCTTTGATATAATCCTTTCGGTAATCGGTATGTATATTCCTTTTGCAGTTTTCGGAAAGGTTATGCAGAAGATAAGCGAGGAAGAAAATCCGGTACCTTTGGGCAGACCTCTCAGTGTACCGATGTGTCTTCTTGCTGTTGTGGCAGGACTCGGTATCTGTATGGTTGCCAATTATGTAACCTCAATTATTACAATTATCATGGCACTTTTCGGCGTTGAGCTTTCCACACCGGATATTGCAATGCCCACAGGTGTTCTCGGTGTTTTTCTCAGCGTTGTAAGAATAGGTGTTGTTGCTGCCGTTGTTGAGGAAACGGCAATGCGCGGCTTCGTTATGGGTAACCTTCGCCGCTACGGTGACGGCTTTGCAATTGTGATGTCAGCCTTTCTTTTCGGCTTTATGCACGGCAACCTTATTCAGGCTCCCTTTGCCCTTATTGCCGGTATGGGTCTTGGTTATCTCAGTGTTAAAACAGGTACACTCTGGACGGGTATAATTATTCACTTTTTAAATAATATGATTTCTCTTTCCGTAACCTATTTGTCCGATATCGTTCCGGAGGAAACCCTTAACGTTGTTTACGGAGCACTTATATATATATTAATGATAGCGGGAATTTTCAGCTTTGTTATTTTTAATAAAAAAACAAGGCATATTCAGTTAAGAAGAAATGAAACGGCACTTTCAACTTCTGAGCGTGTTACCGCTTATCTTCTCACTCCCACAATGCTTGCCGCTTTTGTTTATATGATTTTTGTAACGGCAACATATATTTCAACTTATTCGGCAGGTCAGTAAAAATGGAAAACAGCAGGAAGTTTATGAAAGAAGCCCTCTCTTTAGCTAAGAAAGCCGCCGAAGAAGGGGAAGTGCCCGTTGGAGCGGTAATAGCTTTTGAGAATAAAATCATCGGCAGAGGGTATAATAAAAGAGAAGGAAAACAGAACGCCCTGTGCCATGCCGAAATTCTTGCAATAAATGAAGCGTGCAGCGCCCTGGGCTCATGGCGGCTCAGCGGATGTGAGATGTACGTTACCCTTGAGCCTTGCCCTATGTGTACAGGGGCAATATTAAACTCCCGTATTGACCGTGTGGTTTTTGCCGCTTATGATGAGGTTATGGGCTGTATGGGCGGAAAGTGCAACCTTGCTCAGCTGCCTTCCTTCAATAAGCCGAAAATTATCGGCGGATATATGGAAGCTGAGGCATCAGAGCTTTTGTCCGACTTCTTTGAAAAGCTCAGAAAGGGCTGACGGATAAAAGTTGAAAAAAATCAAAAAAAGTTTAAAAAAAGTATTGACAAATGTTTTTTTATATAATATAATATGCAAGCGTTGTGAACAGCGGCGTATGATGTGGCGGCATAGCTTAGTGGCTAGAGCGTTCGGTTCATACCCGAAAGGTCGTAGGTTCAAGTCCCACTGCCGCTACCATTTTTAAAATAAAGAGTGTTGGAAACGCGATCCTTCCTCTTTTACATATAAGGCCCGGTGGTCAAGCGGTTAAGACACCGCCCTTTCACGGCGGTAACACGGGTTCGATTCCCGTCCGGGTCACCAACAAAAAAGAACTTTTGGAAATCCAAAAGTTCTTTTTTTTATCCAAGCTGCAGGCTTGGCATATCATCACGCACAGCGTGCATCTCATCAGCTCCTCCGGAGCTGCATATCATCCCGGCAAAGCCGTGTATATATATTCTTCTGCGGCTTGATGATATACCGCATACTGCGTTGCGGATGATATACAAGGCTTCGCCTGATGTTTTTTTAAAAATAAAAACATAACAACCCGATGCGAATTACTTCGCATCGGGTTGTTTCTTTTCTTTTCTCTTATACTCTTCCCTTTTTGAAACAATAACGCGGAAGCGCTTTTTCAGGCCTTCTTCGGTTTTTGCAAAATTATAAGGGTCTTTTTTCTGTTTGTTATCCATTATTATCACCCATATATATTTTGCACATTCTGCTTCGGGATAAACATTTTTTTAAAAAGAAATTTTTTCTTTTATATGCTTTTTTATTTTAATGAATTCATCGCTTAAAAGGTCTCTTTCTTTTTTGGGCAGGGGCAGGTCAACCTTGATTTCCTCTGTTATTGTGCCCGGCTTACCCGAAAGGATATATATTCTGTCAGAAAGCAGGATGGCCTCATCAATATCGTGGGTGACAAAAACCGTTGAAAGGTCAATTTTTTCCATTATATCCAGGTACCAGCCGTGTATTGATGACTTTGTAATGGCATCAAGGGCACTGAAGGGCTCGTCAAGCAGAGCAACACCGTTGCAGGAAAGGTAGGTTCTCAGAAGTGCCGCCCTCTGCCTCATACCGCCTGAAAGCTCGTGGGGATATTTTTTTTCTGTTCCCTCAAGACCGAAGTCGGCAAAACAGGGCTCAGCCTTGCTTCTTGCTTCCTTCTTGCTTTCACCGTTAATTACAAGGGGCAGTGAAACATTATCTATAATAGTATAGTGAGCAAGAAGCAGATCCTTCTGAAGCATATAGCTGATTTTTCCCGCCTTGCCTGTAATATCCTCACCGTCAAGGAGCACCTTGCCTTCATCGGGGGCACGAAGACCCGAAAGGGCGTTAAAAAGGGTGGTTTTTCCGCTGCCGCTGACACCTAAAAGGGAAACAGTTTCACCTTTATTTACGGCGAGGGATACATTTTCAATTATTTTTTCACCGTCAAAGCTGACGGTTATGTTTTCTGCCTGAAGCTTTGTCATTTTATCAGTCAACCTTTATATAATCATTGGTAAAGCCGAAGTTTTCGGGAATCTCTTTTTCTGTAAGACCTTTTTTCCACAGCCAACTATAAAAATTGTTCCATCTGTCAGCGTCAAAAACACCAAAGGCTTCACCGTCGGAAATATACTGCTCTGAAATCCATTTCTGGCTTTGAGTTACAAGCTCCTCGGAGCCGAGAAGTGAGCCTGTTGTGTCACCCTTTATAAGTATTGATGCTGCAGCCTCGGGATTTTCGATTGCATATTCATATCCCTTCTTTGTAGCTCTGAGGAAGGCTTTTGCAAGGTCGGGATTTTCAGCAAGGAATTCGTTGTTGCCGATAATTACCGGTGTATAGTAATCGAACACAGGGTCGATATCAATAAAATCAAAGTAGTCGAAGTCGAGCTCAGCCGTTTCACAGGCAATACCTGCCCATGCATAGAAAATCCAGATAGCGTCAGTATCTTTATTTCTGAGTGCCTCAGCTTCGTTGGTTACAATATTGGGAATAAGCTCAATTTTACTGTAGTCACCGCCGTCGTTTTCCGTAACCTCTTTTACAATTGCAAGCTCAACGGGGCCGTTCCAGGTGGAATAGCGTTTGCCTTCAAGACCCTTAGGTCTGTCGGCACCCTCACCCTTTCGGGAGATTATGCCCGAGGTGTTGTGATTGACGATTGCACAAACAGCCGTAACGCCCATAGGCTCAGCCGAGGCGAAAAGGGGAGCGAGCGAATCCTGGAAGGAAATGCCGAACTGTGCCTGACCCGATGCGGTCATAAGCTCTGCACCGTCCTCAGGCGGCTGAACAATGCTGATTTTTATGCCTTCCTCCTCGTAATAGCCGAGCTTATCGGCTACAAAGAAGCCTGTGTGATTTGTGTTGGGTGTCCAGTCAAGGCAAAGGGTGATTTCTTTTAAATCACTGTCGGTTTTTGTGTTGCCGCAAGCGGCAAAAGAAAACAGCAGTGCTGTTATTATTAATATTGAAAGTAATTTTTTCATATTCTGTTCCTTTCCTGAATATAGAAATTTGATATATTGTTTTGGGTTTAATAATATTTGTTTCAATAAAGCTTTCAGTCGTCAACGCTGCGCTTGGCCTTACTTTTGCCGATTGTGGCAAAAGTAAGCAAAAGCACGCTTTTGCTGCAACCGTTCCGAAAGGCTAATTTGCCGAGGAAGGTTTTATATCTTTTGAAGATAGAGTCCTTTCCCATTGTTTGATAAATCCTCAGAATTATTTC
>JAXJQQ010000048.1:0-4827 GCA_036311065.1 Acutalibacteraceae bacterium
AATGCCTTACCAACCTCTTCAAGGGTCTGAGGTGTGCCGTCACGAAGACCGAAACGAAGGCGGAGAACCTCTGCCTCTCTGGGAGTGAGAGTTTCAAGCACTTCATTTACCTTCGCTTTAAGGAAGGTCATTGCAGCTGCATCTGCAGGTGAAAGTGCATCCTCGTCAGGAATAAAGTCACCAAGATGGCTGTCTTCCTCTTCACCAATGGGAGTTTCAAGGGAAACGGGCTCCTGAGAAATGCGAAGGATGTCACGAACCTTATCAACGGGCATATTGAGCTCCTTTGCAATATCCTCGGGCATAGGGTCCTTGCCGTCTCTGTGAAGAAGCATATTGCTTGTCTTTTTAACCTTGTTGATGGTTTCAACCATATGAACGGGAATACGGATTGTTCTGCCCTGGTCGGCAATAGCTCTTGTAATAGCCTGTCTTATCCACCAGGTTGCATATGTGGAGAACTTGAAGCCCTTTGTGTGGTCAAACTTATCAACGGCCTTGATAAGACCGAGGTTGCCCTCCTGAATAAGGTCAAGGAACATCATACCTCTGCCCACATATCTTTTTGCAATTGAAACAACAAGACGAAGGTTAGCCTTTGTAAGAATTTCCTTTGCTTCCCTGTCGTTATTTGCGATACGGATTGCAAGGTCAATTTCCTCTTCGGGAGAAAGAAGAGGCACTCTGCCTATATCCTTAAGATAAACCTTTACGGGGTCATCAATAACGCTCTTTGCATCAGCAGCAATCATTGTTGAGCTGTCATAATCCTTGGGAAGGTCGATATCAACAGAAATTGAATCAAGGATTTCATCGCTGAGGTCGTCAACAATTTCAACGCCGTGACTTTCAAGCTTTGAATAAATCTTCTCCATTTCATCCATATCAACATCAGCTTCAACGAGAACTGTATCAATTTCCGTTGAGTTGAGCTTACCCTGCGCAATACCTCTTTCAACAAGAGCCTTGAGCATCAAATTTTTTTCCTGGTTTTCCATAATGTTACATCCTTGCCTTTCTTGTATTTAAATGAATTAATTATTTCTTTTTTTCTTGAAATAGAGGCTGAAATCCTCATCGCTTATATCGGAAGCTGAGGAAGAATTTTCAGCATTCTCTTTTTCCTGCTGCATAATTCTTACACAGTCCGCACAGACCTTAAGGCTGAGATTCAGCTTTTCGTTATCCTTACAGATTTTAACAAAGCTGTCAAGTTCCTGCGGTGAAAGCTCCTGAGCAAAAAAGGTCAGCTCAAGACTTCTCTGCTGTTTTATTCTTTCTGCAATCAAAGAGAATATACGCTTGTTAAGGTCAACCGAAAAGCTTTCTGCAGTTACCGTATCGCCCATCCGTTCAAGGAATTCGGGATTCCGCACAAGTGCCGCCAGAAGCATCTGCTCCGCTTTATAGACCTTTATGTTTACATCGTTGGAGAGAGAAATTTTGCTGTTTTCCTGCATAGACTTCTGCTGAATTGAGCTGTAATGCCTGCTTTTTTCAGCCCGCATACTTTTTCTCTGCAGCTGTTCTATTCTTACCATAATAGAATCCTTGCTGACCTCGAGTTCCTCGGAAAGTCTGCCCGAATAAACATCCTGAACGATTCTGTTATGGGTATTTGCAAGTATTTCTGCGGCTTTTTCAAGATATCTCATTTTACCGTCACTTGTTGTAAGCTCATAGGAATCACGAAGCTTTATAAGGGCAAATTCAACATCGTTTGCCGCGCCGTCAATAAGATTGCGGAAGCGTTCAGGCCCGAACTTGCGGATAATTTCATCCGGGTCCTTACCGCCCTGAAGACGGATAACCTTAAGCTTCATACCTATTGATTTGAATATTTCAATTGCTCTTGCCGTTGCCTTCTGTCCTGCCTCATCGGCATCGTAGCAAAGTATTACTTCATCTGCATAACGGGACAAAAGGTGTGCCATTTCGCTTGTAAGGGCAGTACCGAGACAGGCAATTGTATTATTAAAGCCGTGCTGATGAAGGGTAATTGCATCCATATAGCCTTCAACAAGAATCAGCTTTTTTTCCGTTGTATTTTTTGCAAAGTTGAGCCCGAAAACACCCAGACTCTTTTTATAAACAAGGGTATCGGAGGTGTTGATATATTTGGGCTTACTGTCATCAAGCACTCTGCCGCCGAAGGCAACCACATTACCCCTTGCATCAATAATAGGCACCATAACACGGTTACGGAAGGAATCGTAAAAGCTTACCTTACCGTTTTTTTCGCTTTTGTTTGCAAGGTTGGCTTCATAAGCCTCTTCATAAGAATAACCCTTTTCCTTAAGATGAGTTAAAAGTGCACGCCACTCATTGGGTGCATAACCCATACCGAATTTTGTGATTGTACTTTTTTTATATCCTCTTGACTTAAAGTATTCAAGACCCTCTTTGCCTTCTTCTGTAAAAAGACAGGAATTGAAAAACCTTGCGGCTTCTTTATTTATTTCATACATTCTCTTACGCTTGACAGCAAGAGAATCATCAAAGCCCTCCGAGGGCATAACCATTGAGGTTTTATCGCAAAGGAAACGGACAGCCTCCGTAAAGTCAAGATTTTCCGCCCGTCTTATAAAGGAGATAACCTCTCCGCCTGCACCGCAACCGAAGCAGAAAAAGCTCTGTGAATCGGGATATACGGTAAAGGATGGTGTTTTTTCGTTATGAAACGGGCAAAGACCAACAAGATTCTTGCCGCGACGCTTAAGCTGCACATATGATGATATAGTTTGCTCAATATCGCATCTCATTCTAAGTTCCGTTAAAAATTCATCGGAAAATCTTGCCATAAAAACATCTCCTTTCTTTATGAGTTATGGAGCAACCCATCCACCGCAAGCTGTCCCGCTTCCCTTTCAGGGAAGGCATCGGCAACCTTATATCAGGGGGAACGTTTTACCCGATTTAAAATCCGTTCGGCGTAATTTTGCATTCTGCATTCATTTAGACCATCCGCTTGGGATGAAATTCTCCGTAAACACCTTCAGGGCATAGCCGTCAGTCATACCTGCAATATAGTCACAGGCGGCTCTTTCAGCTCCGTCCTTCCAGGCAATTTCAATATATTCATTGGGAAGTGCATCGGGATTACGGCTGAAAAATTCATAAAGCTTCTGAATCATTGCCATAGCCTTGCCTTCCTCGCTTTTGCATACGGGATTGGTATAAACACGGTCAAACATAAACTCGTGAAGAATATCAAAGGCTGACTGAACATCTCTGTCAAGAGATATAACATCAGTTGTATTTTCAATTGCTGACCGTACAAGAGTATTTATTCGCTGACTTTTTGTTTCACCGAGGTATTTTCTTGCTTCAACAGGGATATTACCCTCAGAAATGACACCGCCTCTTACGGCATCGTCAATATCGTGGTTTATATAGGCAATTCTGTCAGAGAGCTTTACTATTCTGCCTTCAAGAGTGGAAGCCTCCTCCCCTCTTGTGTGGCAAAGGATACCGTTTCTTACTTCATAGGTAAGATTGAGACCCTTACCCTTATTTTCGAGTATATCAACAACTCTGAGGCTCTGTTCAAAATGCTTGAAGCCATCAGGAAAAACCTCATTCAAAGCCCTTTCACCTGCATGACCGAAGGGTGTATGTCCCAGGTCGTGACCAAGAGCTATTGCCTCTGTAAGATTTTCATTTACACCAAGGCCGATTGCAATTGTTCTTGCAATCTGTGATACCTCAAGGGTATGGGTGAGTCTTGTTCTGTAATGGTCACTGTCAGGTGCAAGAAAAACCTGGGTTTTGTGCTTGAGCCTTCTGAAAGCGGCAGAATGGATAATTCTGTCCCTGTCACGCTGATAAGCGGTCCTTACGGGACATTCCGGCTCATAGGTAAGCCTGCCCTTTGTTTCTGCACAAAGCATTCCGTATTCGGATATGGTTTTCCTCTCATTTTCTAAAGTACGCTCTCTGATTTGTGACATAAGAACACCACCTTTATTGTTATATACGCTAAAAAACTGTTTTTCCCCTTATTTTTTCAAAAAATTTATACTTCGCAGTATTTTTCGTCTATAACCTCACTGAAAAATCTGCCGTTGGAAACATCTGTGAGTCTTGCTTGAAAAAAAGGCACCTTTTCTTCAGGTATTCTGAATGTTACTTCAACATTATCGGTAAACTGTGTATCCTCAACAATGCCTCCCTCTTCACAGATAAGAGGCACAAGTCTGCCGTAAAAATTATAGTCCGCCCTTACCTTTACTATTTTGCAAAGGGACATTGTGATAACCTCACCTGCATCGAGGGCAATTTTTGCACCGTGGGAATAAGCACGGACAAGTCCGCCCGCACCGAGCATAATACCGCCGAAGTATCTTGTTACAACAACGCAGCAATCAACCACATCCTGTTTTAAAATAACATCAAGTGTGGGTATACCTGCTGTTCCCTGCGGCTCACCGTCATCGCTGAAGCGCTTAACCTGACCTTCACGCAGAGAATAAGCATAAACATTATGGGTAGCATCCCAATGCTTTGACTTGATTTCATTAACGAATGCCACAGCCTCATCTACGGTTTTAACAGGCTTTACATAACCGATAAAGCGGGACTTTTTTTCAATAAATTCATCATATGATTCTTTTTTTACGGTTTTATAGCTTGCCACGGTATCACTCCTCAGGTTTGCAAATATAATAAAAGCCTTAAATGAAAATAAGACGGTACAATAAAATTGTGCCGTCTATTTTTTAATCTGCTTAAATTATTTGTTCTTAGCAAGGTTGAAACGCTTGTTGAATCTGTCAACACGTCCGCCTGTATCAACGAGCTTCTGCTTACCGGTGAAATAGGGATGGC
>JAXJQQ010000049.1:0-21811 GCA_036311065.1 Acutalibacteraceae bacterium
AAATAATTCTGAGGATTTATCAAACAATGGGAAAGGACTCTATCTTCAAAAGATATAAAACCTTCCTCGGCAAATTAGCCTTTCGGAACGGTTGCACCCCAAAAGCGGTTTTGGTGACTTTTGCCAAGACAAAAGTCGCGCCAAGCGCAGCGTTGACGATTTAATGATTTATTGAAACATAAATAGTAAAAAAGATAAATCCCGTTGCATTTTCTGCAACGGGTATGCTTTTATTTAAGCTTATATTCAAGTCTTGTATAGTCACCCTTAATATACTCACCTGAAATAAATTTACGGGCAGTAAAAATAACTCTGTCAGCATAAACCTCACAGTAATAGCCCACACCGCAATCCTGAATACCAAAGTTGTTGAGCTTGCGGTAACCCGGGATGCTTATTGACCAAACGCCCTTTTCTTCGTTGATTGTTTCTGCAACCTTTTCAAAAATACCGCCATGAAGGTGGCCGTTTATAAAGAAAACATTCTTATATTTTTCCATTACAGCTCTGACTTCATCGTTCTGCTTACCCATATCTCCCGTTTTCCATACCTCGGGCAGTCCGTGAGTTTCGGCAAAGGGCTGGTGGCACATTACAAAAACAGGCTTGCCGTCCTTAGTAGCTCTTTTAAGCTCACTGTCAAGAAAAGCTATCTGTTCTTGTGAGATATGAGCCTTTTCAAGGATTCTCTTTTCCGTGCAAAGAACAATAAAGGTGTAGCCGTTTATGTCGTAGGAATAATAGATTTTGCCTGTATCAATACCAAGGTAATCCTTTGTTTTATCAACAAGAATTTTTGTGTTCTTTTTGAAAAAGAGTCTTGCATCGTGGTTACCCATTGTGCAGAAAAGCTTATCCACAACCTTCTGCTCGTCAAGAACGCGGAAAAATCTGTTGTATTCGTTAGTTGTACCGTAGTCGGCAATATCACCTGCAATAAGAAAGGCATCAAACTTCTCCTTTGAATTGCCAAGGTCAATAAAGGTATTTTTGAGATTATGCTCTGCACTTTTACGGTTGGGAAGGTGAGTATCGGCAATAATTGCCATTGAAAGAAGCACCTTTTCGCTGTCCTCAAAGGTAATCGGCTCCTTGTCAGACACCTCGTAAAGCACATCGTATTTCGGATTCAATGCCTTGAGCTGATTGGCATATTTTTCAAAGAAAAAAGCTATTCCCATAATTGTTGCCTCCTTATTACAAAATCCGTTATTCATTATACAGCCTCAAGTGAATTTTTGCAAGTGAATAAAAATAAAAAAGTGCTGCACCGATTGATGCAGCACTTTGAATTTTTTTAGAATGAGAACAGACCGTTTAACCAAGCTGTGATAGCCTTAAAGATTGTTGTGAAGAATCTGATAAGGGCTGCAAGAGCTGTTTCCTTTGTAGGCTCCTGCTCAACAACTGTGAGCCAGGGACCGTCTGCACAGTTTTCTTCAGTCATATTTACAGCATTTTCAAAATTATTGGGATCAACAACAAGGAAACGGGAAATGTTTTTGCTGTTTGAATCTGCATTTACATTTGTGTACTGAGTGAAATATTCAGCCAGACGCACAACCTGAGCATAGGTATCGTGGTGCTTGTTCTTGATAAACCATGTTGTTTCAGGGAACATACATGTTGAAGCGTCAACCTTACCGTCAATAGAAATATACTTGCCTTTGCCTGCAGCTACCTGAGCATCAATATAATCCTGAGGAAGCTTATCAAATACACCTGCAACAGTTGCACCAAAGGATGAACACTTTGTGTCAACAGTGCAGTCACCGTTAGCGTCACTGCTTTCTGTGATGGGGGGATTTACAAGGCCGTAGCCTGCAATAACAGCGATTTCAACGCCGTATTCGTCAGTGAATCTCTTGTAAAGGTTAGCATCGCCTACGATTTCACGGGGCTTTACAATACGGGTTCTTACTTCATTGATTTTTGCGATAAGACCTGCATTTGCTTCACGGCCTTCTGTACCTTCCTTACCAAAGAGAAGATTAAGAGCTGTATCAAAGTCTGCATCACTTATGCTTGACCAGTAGCTTACCCATGTGCCGATACCTGTTGCCTGGAGCATAGCGGGCATAAATGCTTCGTAAAGCTTTTCATAAAGAGCTGCAACACCGCCGTAAAGTGTATCTGCCACACCTGTCTGAGTGAGAAGGTCAAGAGTTCTTTCAACAATTTCAAGAAGAAGGTCATTAACACCGATAAGGTCAATACCTATATCTGATTTTCCGAAGTGCTCACTTTCAAGAACATAAGCCTGGATAAGCTTATCGTTGAACTGGATTTTACCGCTGAAGATGTCATTGATAACTACTGAGCCATTAGACATAACTTCATCATAAACAACCTTGCCGACAAGCTTTTCATCACCGTATTCATCAAGGTAAGCAGTAATGACATTACCGCCAAGGCAACGGCCTACAAGAGCAACCTGCTTGCAGCCTGTTGTTTTGATGATGGTCTTGATGTAATTGTGAAGTCTGTCAACATGGTCATAGGGAGAAAGTCTCCAGTCATAACGGAAGTCATAATCTCTCATACCGAACCAATTATCTTTACCGTGGTCCTTGAGAGCATTTTTATCCCACTTTTCAACCTCAGCCTTTGCAACGCCTGTGCCGAATTTGGGGTTACCGTTACCGTCAAGCTGACCTTCTTCAAAAATGGGAGCAAGCTCTTCGTAAAGTGCCTTACCGTAGTTATCCCACTTATCCATAGGAAGACCTTCAAGAACGAAGGGCATAACGATATTCATTACAGTTTCAATAATCTGTTCCTTTGTGTATCCGTCGCCTTCATCGTCGTCGGTAAGAACATCAAAGCCTGTTGAAATGGGATTCTGATCTCCGTCAACAAGATCCACACTGCTGCCTGCGATGAAAATGATGGGCATTTTCTTGTGTTCGTTTGTTACTGCCGATGCAGGTAAAGCAACTACGCTGCAAAGCATAAGAAGGGTTAATAAAATAGCCAAAAACTTTTTCATAACTGTTTCTTCCTTTCTCTGTTAAAAGCTTTTAAATGCTTCTATTTTTTGCCAATACATTTTACCATAAAGAAATATACTTGTCAATAAACTATTAATAAATCAGACAATTTCGTCAAGATTGACGCCTTTTGTTTCCTTAACCCTAAGAACAAACATAATTGCGGCAACGCTGACAGCGGGAATTGAAACAGCAAGGCAAGCCCACCAGATGTCCATAACCGTCATACCCACAATTGTTACTATATATCCCACTGCAAGGCCGATAATAACAAGAAGACCTTCAGCACCAACAACGGAGGCACGGATATCCGTAGGCACCTTTTCCGTCATCATAACGTTCATATAGTCTCTGCCTATCCAGTAGGAACCCTGATAAAGGCCTGCAAAAGCACCCACAAGGTAGGGATTCCAGCCGCAGAGAATACCTGCAACAAAAAGGATGTACCCCAGAACACAGGTTACGGAAAATCCCGTAACAGTTACCTTTCTGCCAAGCTTATCGGCAATAAAGCCTGAAAGGAAGGTGATTGACGCATAAATAACGGGCACCATAAACAGTGCTTTTGTAATACTGCTTGTGCTCATACCTGCACGGTGCATTGAGGATTCAAAATAAAGAGCAATTGCAGGCATAGCCGAGTCAAAAATAATATGGGATATAATAAGCATTTTTGTATCCTTATTGGCAAAGATATACTTCACGCCGTTGAAAACACCCGACTGATTACGCTGTGCTTCCTTCTGCTGCTTTTTAAGTGCCTTTTCTGCCTCTCTTTCAGCCAAGGGGCGGGAAAGGTATTCTATTCTTTCATTAATAAACACCTTGGTATCCTTTGCAAAAAGAACAACAAGAAGCACGGCAATAAAGCCGATAATGGCAGGCACAAGGAAAATCTCACGCCATTTTGTGGCATCGTCACCCATAAGCATATCCCTTAAGGTGGGTATAAGGATAACACCTAAGATGCCGAAGCTTTTAAGAAAGCTGTAAATTTTTGCACGGTGCTTATCGGGTGCTTCTTCAAGGATATATATAATCTGTATATCGTGACCCATAAAAAAGCTGATGATTGCAAAGCCCACAAGGAACATTATGTAGCTACTTGAAAGGTGAATTACAAGAAGGCCCAGTGCCATACCCAGGGTTGACATTGCAAAAAGAGGCTTTCTGCCCCATTTATCGGCAAGTGCCTTATAAAAGGGTGTAAACAGACCCAGAACATAAGTAAATACACCTATACCTGAATGAAAGGCAAGTCCGTCCTCATAGGTGTAATACTTACCCATAAACGGATTATTTACAAAAAATTCCGTTACAAATGATGACTGTACCGTAACTGTCAGGTTACTTGTTACCTCATCAAGGATGTTTACAATTGCAATAAGCATAAGAAGAACTAAAAAATATTTTCCGCCCGCACTCCTTTTCTGCATTTTACTAAGGCGGGAAAGCTCACCTTGTTCTTTCTTTATAATTTTTTCTTCAGTTTTCATTATTTTCTCACCTTTCCTTTATTTATTCCGCAGTGCCCTGCAAAAGCTCAACGGCATATTTGGCATAGCGTGACAAATACTGCCCTTTTTTATATACAACTGCAGGCTGTCGCAGATTGATTTCATCCTCAAGCTCAATAACACGGATGCTGCGGCTTGTATCAGCATTATTAACAAACTGCAACGGCAGAAGTGCCGCCGCAACTCCCGAGCATGCCATTTCCCATGACGTTGTAAGATTAACCACCTCTGTTGCAATTTCAGGCATAATATCCGCACTGCTGCAAAGCTTATCAAAAAGAGTACGCATTTCCTGCCCCTGACCTACAACGGCAAAGGGTAAATCCTTACACTTGCTGAAGCTTATGCTTTTTTTGTCATTAAGTTCAGGGTGTTCGTTCAAGAGCTCCTCAGAAGCAACAAGAACAAGGCGGTCAGGCTCAATAAGCTTAACCTCAAGCCTTGAATCGTCAACAGGAAGATTTACAACCGCAAAATCAAACTTACCGTCTGCGGCATCCTTACGCAGGACCTCACTGCCCTGCTCAACAAGCTTAATCTGTATTCCGGGGAATTTTTTTCTCATTTTCCTTATAATACCGGAAACAAGATATGCACTGCGGAAAGGCGTTATACCAATAACAAGTCTGCCCTTATCACCTTTTTTGAACTGCTCCATGGTACGCATAAGCTGTTCTTCCTTATAAAGCAGCTCCTTTGCCTCACGGATAAAATATTCACCTGCAACCGTAAGCCTTGCAGGCATATTGGTACGGTCAAAAAGCTGAACACCCAGCTCCTTTTCAAGTGAAAGAATCTGTTTACTCAGAGCAGGCTGAGTTATATTAAGCTTTTCCGCAACCTGAGAAAAATTACAAGTTTCCGATAATAAAACTGCGTACTGAAGCTGACGCAGATTCATAGCGGCCACCACCTTTATGTTATAAATACTATTACCTTTAATTTATATCACTTACAGCAAAAAAAATCAATATTTTACAAATAATCTATTGACATTTTGAAAAAAAGCCTTACAATATAACTTGTTAGTAATAACAATTATAACAAAAAAATCATCCGAAAGGAGTTTTACCGATGGAATCCTTGCTGTATTTAGGCATTATGCTGGCAGTTATATGTGTATGGTTCCTGGCTTTTAAGCGTCCCGTTTACGAGGCAGTTCTTATAGCCTTTGTCGTACTTCTTGCTGTCACAGGCACCTGGGGTAATGTGCTTACCTATATTAATGAGGGTCTATCTACCTCTCTGCTTTATTCAATGGTTGCCTTTGTTGCAATGTCAATCATTCTTACAAAAACAAAAATTGTTGACAGCTGCATTGCCGTTATTCTCTCACTTATCGGCCGTATCAGAGGCGGTGCGGGCTACACAGCCGTTATTGCAAGTGCCTTTATGGGTGCTCTTTCAGGCTCAGGTCCGGGCAATGTTATGGCAACAGGCTCACTCACCATTCCCGCTATGAAGCGTACCGGCTTTCCTGCAGAACTTGCAGCAAACATTGAATCAAATTCAAGCTACCTCGGTAATATGATACCTCCTTCATCCAATATTGTTGCTGCAATGGCAGCTTTCTCAACCTATGCCGCTACTGCCGGTATTGAGGATGTTTCTCAGGGTAAGTTCTGGATTGTTCTCTGGGGCGTTGCCGTATGGTTTGTTGCACAGCGACTTATTATGGTGTGGGCCTTCTGTAAGTATTACAAGGTTGAGCCCATAAAAAAGGAAGATCTTCCGAGCCTTAAAGAAACCTTCAGGGTCGGTTGGAAAGCAATGTTCCTTCCCGTCATTATCCTTCTCCCCTTTGTTCTTGATGCAATGTTTGCCGATAACTTCTTTGTAGAACGCCTCGGCACCGACGGAGCAAAGTACCTTTCAAAATCCGTTCTTCTTTTTGTTGCGGGTATTTCTTCAATTTACTCCTGCCTTATTGTTAAGGATAAATCAACAATTACTCCTGCAAAAATTGCAAAAATGTTTGCAGACGGTGTAAAAACAATTTCTCCCGCCATCGCTGTATGCGTATTCGGTTATATGATAGGTGCAATGTTTGAGGATCTCGGCGTTGCAGATGCACTCGGCACCCTTATGGCTTCCTGGAGCTTCGGAAAGCTTGGTATGGTTCTTGCAATATGTGCTATCACCTGCATTATGGGTGCGGTTGTTCCCGGCTCATCTCAGGTAGTTATCTTTGGCCCCGTGTTTATCACCTTGCTTGCAAATGTAGGTGTCAATCCTCTTCTTGCAGCCGCTATGCTCCCCTGCATCTGCGGTGTTATGTGCGGTATCACACCGCCTCTCGGTCTCGGTATGTATGCCGGTATGACCATTGCCGAATCAGATTTCACAAAAACCTTCAAGAATAATATGTGGTGGGTAGGTGCCCAGTTCATCCTTCAGGTTGCAGTTCTTATGGGCTGGTTACCGATACTCGGAATGTAAAGGAGGATATGTTATGAAAAAATTCTGCAAAAAGCTTTCCGCAATACTCAAAACCGTTTTCGGTTACGGCATTATGATTTCCCTTTTTGCCGGCGGACTTACCTTCTTCGGCTATGTTGCCGCACTCATTATCGGCGGAGATGTTGCCGCCGCAATCTGCACTTTCCTTTATAAAAATGTTATTCCTGCAATTATATATCTTTCTGTTATAATGGTACTGCTCGGGCTTCTTGCTATGTATCTGAACGGAGAAACTGCTCTGACACCCGAAAAAAAGGAATCTCACAAGCACGAAGGCGAAATGTAAAAATAAAAAAAGTTCTCATCAATTACTTGATGGGAACTTTTTTTCAAGCGGTCACAACCATTACGGCATATATATTGAAAGTCTGACGGTATATATGTTATAATATTCCCAAACAACATTAAGAAGGCGGTGCCCTATGAGTAAAAAACCTAATGTTTTATTTATCGTTACCGATGATCAGCGTTTTGACACAATTCACGCTCTCGGTAACAGTGAAATAATTACGCCGAATCTGGATAAGCTTTCTTCCCGCGGAACATCCTTTGTCCGTGCTCATATTGCAGGAGGCACCTGCGGTGCTGTTTGTATGCCAAGCCGTGCCATGATTTTATCAGGACGCAATCCTTTTCATCTTGAGGAATTGGGCGGCAATATCCCCGAAGAGCATAAAACCCTTGCCGAAACCTTCAAAAATAACGGTTATGAAACAATAGGTCTCGGAAAGTGGCACAACGGATGTCCTGCCTATGCCCGTTCCTTCACTCAGGGGGCAAAAATTTTCTTTGGCGGAATGTGGGATCACTGGAATGTGCCCACCTGCCGTTTTGACCCTACAGGAAAATATGATAATGTTATCAACTTCGTAGTAGACTTCTATAACGACAATCACCCTGACGGACAGCACTGCGACGAGTTTGACCCGGGCAAACACTCAAGCACCCTGCTTACCGATGCGGCAATTGAGCTTTTAAAGAAAAACACAGAAAAAGAAAAGCCATTCTTCATGTATCTTGCCTATCTTGCTCCCCACGACCCACGTACAATGCCTGATGAATTCCGCAGAATGTATGACGAAGAAAAAATTACTTTGCCGCCTAATTTTCAGAAGATTATTGACACTAACTATCCCCTTATGGTACACCGCGACGAGCACCTTGCCGCATACCCGCGTGACGAAAAGGAAATCCGCCGCCATATTGCCGAATACTTTGCAATGATAACTCACCTTGACCACGAAATAGGAAGGCTTCTTGACGCTCTGAAAGCTTCAGGCGAGGAAGATAATACAATTATTGTATTCACAGGAGATAACGGTCTTGCCGTAGGTCAGCACGGTTGGCTCGGCAAAGAAGACATTTACGAGCACGGAGTGCGCATACCCCTGATTATGGCAGGTCCCGGCATTGCAGAAAACCGCAGAAACGATGCTTATGTTTACCTTTATGATATATTCCCCACTCTTTGTGAAAAGGTCGGTATAGATATCCCCTCTTCCGTTGACGGAAAGAGCTTTGCTCACCTTCTTGACGGTGAACACGGAGACGCCTTCCGCGACGAGCTGTACCTTATTTTTGATAAGTTTGTCCGTGGAGTAAAGGATGAAAATTACAAGCTTATTGAATACCGTAACGGTGACGAAAAGGAAGATAAATGGACCTTCCTTTATAACATTAAAAACGATCCGTGGGAAACGGTAAACCTTGCAGAGGATGAAAGCTATAAAAACAAGGTTAACGAAATGAGAGAGAAAATCCTCAGGCACCGTGACGAATGGGAAGAGCAGTCCCATCCCTGGGGTGTGGATTTCTGGAAAAGATTCTGATATTATAAAAAACCACCAGTTTTTGGTGGGTTTTTATAATATCATTCTGCAACAAAATCGTCTCTGCCTTTTTTACGATAACGCACCATTGCAATAATAATAGAAACAATTGCGATAACCGAACCGAGTGCAGCACCGTAAGCCTGAGAAATATAATTATAAATAAGCCAGAAGGGTGCACTGCACAAGCCGAATTTACGAATTGTCTGCTCATTTTCACACCACAGACCGCCCGTTTGTAAAAGTGCCCCCGCAATAGGCAGCAGCTCAACCGGGTCGTGCCTGACAATTGCTATACCCAGACCTGCGGCAGTAATAACAAGCATATTCACAACGGCAATTACCTTTGCGTGTTTTTTGAACTGCAATGAATTTTTCTTTCCTGCAAAAAACGATGACACTGTGGACAAAAAATCCATAATTGCTCCGGAGAAGGCACCAAGCAAAATATACTGAAGAACATATAAGCCGTTTGAAATACAGGTTACCCATACAATGTGAATTCTTTTTTTCAACTGATAGCTCAGAAGAT
Source organism: Acutalibacteraceae bacterium (assembly GCA_036311065.1). Taxonomy (GTDB): domain Bacteria; phylum Bacillota; class Clostridia; order Oscillospirales; family Acutalibacteraceae; genus UBA6857. Next base: position 9,329 of record JAXJQQ010000049.1, read on the forward strand.
ACAGTCCAACCGCTGCAATCCCGATAAGCTGCGAGACAACAAGGAGCATTCTGCCTGTTCACCCTTTCCGTAATTTGATTTAACCATTTTACATCATAACCAGCTTCTTGTAAATAGAAAAAAAGCCCTGCAGAGAAAATTCATGCAGGCTTATATAAAAAACATCGCTCTCAGTTGACTGTCCTCCTTACTTAAGTGTTTTAAGCCAACAGCCCGAGTCCTTTATCGGAACTGTAAGGATTATTTAAACATTAAGAACATCATTAAAATTGCCTCAATAACCTTTGTGTTTCGATTATATAACAAAATAAACAACCACGCGTCAAACGCGTGGTTTTGTTTATTACTATGTTCGCTTACTTAACCTTAACGCTCTTAACTGATGACCATGCACTGTAAACTGTGCCGCTATCAGTCTTTGTGTAAGCTCTTACTTTGAAGTAGTAGGTCTTACCGCTTGTAAGTTTACTCTTTGAACCCTTAACAACATTTGTCTTGTAGGATGCTACCTTCTTGTAGCCGCTGTCCTTTTTGGTTGAATAGTAAACCTGGTAGCCGCTTTCACCGCTTACATTTGACCATGTGTAGCTTGCCTTACCCTTGGTTGTTGTGAGCTTGGTGATTGAAGGAGTTTTACACTTGGTTGCAGTTTCAAATGCACCGGAATATGCACCCCAGATTGTGCCGTCATCCTTTGTATAAGCTCTTACCTTATACTTGTAGGCAGTGCCCTCTTTGAGCTTACTTATCTTCAGGCTTGTTGAGCTTGTTGACTTGTAGTATTCGTACTTCTTGGTCTTTGAGTTGTACTTGTAAATTCTGTAGCCGTCAGCACCTGTTACCTTGCTCCACTTGAGTGTGATTGTGCTTGTGGTCTGTGTTGCAGTGATTTTGCTTGTTACTCTGGGAGCAATTGTGAAGTAGAGTCTCTTTGTGCCTTCATACTTGCCCTTGAAGGTGATCTTTACTGTGTACTCACCGGGATACTTTCTTCCGCTTTCGTAAGATACTGTGTAATCCGTATCCTTCTTAAGGGTGTTGCCCTTATAATCCTTAACGGTTACTGTAGGTGTTTTTGTCTTTCCGTTATAGGTGTAAGATGTTGTTGAAAGCTTGAATGTCTTCGGATAATAAACGGTTGTTGTTTTTACACTTCCGCAAACGGTACACTTGCTTTCAACCTTACCGTTCTTTGTAAGGGTTGACTTTGTGCTTACAGTGGTTTTGTAGGAGTGTCCCTTGGCTTTTACCGAAACATCAGAAATAGCTTTCTTTCCTTTGGAATCAGAGAAGAGCTTTGAGCACTTTGAACACTTGTAATGCTCTACATTGCCGTTCTTGGTGCAAGTAGCACTTACTGCAGCTGCCTTCTTAATGCTATGGCCTGTTGCTTTTACGGTAGTGTCGGTAATAACAGTCAGACCGTCACTGTCTGAGCAGAGAGCTCCGCAGGCGTCACACTTATAATGATCAATTGTACCGTTTGCAGTACATGTAGCTGCTTTACCCTTAACTGCACTTACAGTATGTGCAGCAAGCTCACCGTATTTAACACCGCATTCAGCACATACTGCCTGTTCGGTACAGGTTGCTATACCGCCTGCATGGCCGAGCTGTGCACCGGCGGTAAATCCGCAAACCTTACAGATTGTAGGTGTGGTACAGGTTGCTTCCAAATAATCGTGGTCAACGGTCTTGCCATAGTACTCATCGCAAGCATCACATTTTGCTCTTTCGGAACATGTTGCAGTGCCGCCTGTATGAGCTTCTGCGGATCTCATAGCTCCGCACTCATTACAGGTAATATCACAAGCCGCAGTGTACTTGTGAGCAGCAGGTGTACGGGTTTCACCGCATTCGTTACAATCTGCATCACAGGCATTACTGAAAGCATGAGGAGGATTGTTGCGAACATACAGACACTTGTTACATGAAGTATCACAAGCATTATCAAAGCTGTGTCCTAAAGGCTCACCGTCTGTTGCATCACAAAGAATACATGTCTTTGCAAGTGTACAGTTAGCTTCACTGTAATGGTGGTTTATTGAATCAACCTTTGCACTACAACCACATTCAAATGCTATAATACCTGCCTTTGTACATGTTGCAGTATTGGTAACTATCTTTGTGCTGTGAGTATGATCTTCTGCAGTTTCAATAACAAAGTTTACAGTCTTTACGGTCTGACCGCAACTGTTGGAAGCTGCTCCGGCAGAATTTACGGAATGTGCTATAATTTTTACATTGTATACACCGCCCGTAGTGGGTGTGCCTGTAATCGTACCGTCTTTGTTAAGAGTAAGACCGTCGGGAAGTGTGTTACCTGCCTCAGAATATAAGCTGTAGATCATACCGCCGGTATGATGCATTGTTGTAAGAGGTAAATCACCGTGAGTACAAGTGTAAGTACCCTCAAGCTTCTGTCCGTTTGCGGCAGTTCCGCTTCTGAAAATAAGACTTTCTGTTGTAATGCTTATGTCATCACTCTCGGGAGTTACAAATCTCCAGCTGCTGTACTGATTATAGTCAAGAGTAACTGTAATTTCTGTTGCACCTGAAGGAACGGAATAAACTTTTTTCGGTATACCTTCCACATAGCCGGTCATATCGCCTGCCATAAATGTATATCCGCTATTTGCCTTCAGCTTAATCTGAACGTATCCGCTTGTACTGTTAACAATATTGGTGCCATACTGAACACCACCTGTCCATGTTACAGATTCAACTGTATACTTTGCATCTGCCGGAACACTTACTTCTGTATCGGCAACAGTTCCCACTGTTATGGGATTGTCAAGTCCGAAGATAACAAAGGTATCTATATATTTCGATAAAGGAGAACTCTGTGCAACAAGAGTAACATTCTTTGTAACAACATCGCCGTGCTCGGTTACATACTTATAGGTATACGCACCTGCATCAGTAGATCTTACGCTCTGCACTGCAAGAGTAGCACCCATGGGATAATACTTGTCTCCGGCGGTGAGTTTAACACCGTCCTTATACCAACCATTTTCACTGCTATAGTGTGAACAGCCTGTTACCTCTACCTTAAGGAATGCAGTCTTGCCGATATCAACAATACAATCACCTGCTGATAAAACGGTAGGGGTAAAGCAAAGCGTTGCATTTTTTGTGCATTTCGTCATATCGTCTGCACTCTTGAATAGGCAGTAATACTTTGTTCCGTCCTCATGTGAAGCCCTGTTAACAGTTACGGTAGATTCACCTGTCACAACATTGAAAGATGAATCAGGAACTGACACAACTGCTCCGTTTGTTTTGACTTTATACCAGACTGCACTTACAGCATCCTTTGCCCTGGCAGTAAAGGTATGTGTATCACCTGAAACACTGACTGCACTTTCAGCCTGCTGAAGAATTTCAGGAACAACCTTTGCCTTATCTACGGAAATATAGAAGGTATGAGTCTTGGTTGCTTCAACCGTTGAGCCCTTTTTAAGGGTAAGTGTTTCTGTAAGGGTGTAAATGCCCATTGTATTGAATTTATATGTAAGCTTTGCAGGTTCACCGCTGAATGTAGCAAGTGTTTTGCCGTCCTTATCAGCAAGCTTACCTGATTTTTCTATGGTGTATCCGTCAATAGCATCAGCATTGTCAAAGGTAAAGGTTGCAGTATGACCAACTTCAAAGTAGAGAGTTGTTTCTGCTTTACCTGCAGACATTGCCGGGGACTGAGCTGTAAAGTCAAGTCCCGGAACAACACAAAGAGCATCCTTAATATTAAGTGTTGCAGAACCATACACGGGGTTGGATGTATCCGGGAAATAGTCGATTCTTACATCGTAGTAACCTGCCTTAAGCTTATCTGAAGAAAAATCTCTTCTTTCCACAACATTATTAGTAACTGTTTTCTGAAGCTGCAGTATAGTGTTGCCGTTTTTATCAAGATAATTAATAGCCACCTTGCCGTTAACTTCAGGCATATCTTCAAGGTCTGTAATTGCATTACGTCGTTCCTCAGAAATACCGTTCCACATACCCTCGAGAGATACATTTATATCAAAGGATTCTGCGGGGGCAATTGCATTCGGGGCGGAATATTTCATTTCAGGGCGGAACCCCTTGAAAATTTCAAAGAATATCTTTTTACGGGTTTGGGAATCATTCCAGAGAGCATTTTCGTAATCTGCCCACTGCTGACTGCCGTCAATACTATTTACGAAGAACAAAAGATTATCATTTACAGATGTTATATAGGAAAGTGATGGCTTGCTGTATTTTTTCAAATAACTATCCGGTATATTGGCATTTTTCAGCTGGCCGATTAAAACCTCTTCATCTTCAAGAGCTGTGCCGGAAAGTCCTGAATCCTTGGCAGCTATAAGATTAAGGTCACCGTTACAGAGAATTATATCCATATCTGCGATAGTCCATTCATCACTGCCTGAATGCTTAATCTTAAGTGCAAGCTTATCAAAGGGAATACCTTCCATCAAGCCGGTTGATTTGTTATATTTTTCGATAGAAACATTGTATTCGTCATTGTCGCCCTTTTCAAAATCATTATATGCGGGCTTATCAAGACATACCTTTGACCATTCGGTTGTTCCGTTATACGCTACAAGATAAATATCAGAGTCTGTGCCGCCATAGGTTGCTTCAGAGCTTGTTTTAATCTTCAGCTTTACATTTGTAACAGTCTGCTTTCTTGGGTCTGCAATGCCTCTTTCATTAAGAGATGCCTGGAAATCAACATACCATTTAGTACCTGACTTCATATAAAGGTTACCGCCAACACCGATAGGATCAATAAGCGCAACACCTGCATGCATAGGTGTGATGTTGATATTCTGACACATCCAGCCCTCTCCGGCAGTATCGGTATCCTCCTGTTTTATAGCAACCTCAAGCTTATCAATTCTTACAGGATACGGCAGTTCTACGTCATATACGTCATTATCGCCTGCTTCAAAATCGTTGTAATTTGATTTATCAAGCAGCTTACGCATAATACGTGTTCTTCTGCCGCCGTCCACATAATAAACCTCAGCAAAAACATTATCGTCAGTGCCTGCAGTATAAAGGTCGGCTGTAGCAATTTCAAGTCTGAGGCTCGTTGCCTCAATATAGGTCAGCTTCTCTTCAAAGCCCTGAAGCTGAACGCCTGTTGTGCTGTTTATGAAGCTTGCAAAATTCTGAGGTCCCATAATCACTAGCTTGAACATTACAAGGGTGTTATAAAAGGCCTCGAAATCAGAGTCAACGACTTTATCAAAAATACCGTTATCATTACCGTTGATAATACCTGTTGCAGTTGTGTTTGAAAGAAGCTTCTGCTCTTCGGCATACTTATCCATATACACCTTGAATTCAGCAAAATTGTTTGCGGAAGGCTTATAAGGATTATATTCACTGTCAAGCTGTCTTGAGGGGTCCATAACCTTTTCTGCATAACCCGGAAGAGCAACAGCAATTTCCTGAAGCTCGGGTATATATTCCTGCAATGCATACACTATGATTTCCTTGACAATAAGCTTGAGGAGCTTTTCGATTCCCTCAAAAATAAAACCGATTCCGATTGCCTTGAGAATAAAATCAAGAATCTCATCCACGTAAGGAATTCCGTCAATGAAAATATCTGGAATAGGTGTAGCATAAGAGCCGTAATGGTTGAGCCAATAGCCGAGTTCTTCCTTGATAATACCGATTGTTGAGGCAGAATCACCAAGTGAAAGTTCACCGAAGCATTCCTCTATAATCTCATCCATCATAGAAGGTCCGCCGTTTTCTTCCTCTTCTTTTTTCTTTTCCTCTTCAATAAGAGGATTTTTTTCACCTGTTACCATTCTTTTGGCAATGTTATTGAAGCATTCAACAAGAGCGTATGTAGCCCTGTCAATATCCTCAATCCATCTGTCACAGAAGGTTACACACATTGCAAGGAAGGGATTCATTGTTTCTCGCCATTCGTTTGCCTTATTGTATATTGATGTACGAAGCTCAATAAGATATTCATACTGATAAGGAACGCTGCCGTACTTTTCAAAAATTGATGCACTGCCGGCATTAGAACTGCCGTTGAACAGCATAGTATCGGCAATAAACTGCAAAGGACCGTCAATTCCTAAGTAACCGTTTTTACTGTAAAACTCGCTGTTGACAAATTTGTCCATATAGTTTTCAACTGACATGTGGCTTACTATGTTATTAAGCTCAGCATCTGTTGCATCAAGAAGATTTACATCAGAATATGACGGATATGTACCGCCTGAGAAGCTGTTTACAAAGTCGTGACCGAAGAGGTCGCCGCAGAAATGAAGCATATAACCGAGAGCAAAGGATAAGGCTTCCTTTCTTTCCTTGCTGTTCTTGGGCAATCTGTTTACAGAGTTACAAAGAAGTGTAATCCATTCACCTGATTCAACCTTACTCTGATCAACAGGATTTGTAAAATACGGATGGGTATACATCTGACCTGTAACCATATCGGGATAAAAGTCAGGACCTAATGCACCTGAACGGAAGGCATCAGGATAGCTGAAAATTGCATCCTGATACTCGAGCGGAATCGTATAGGCATATGTATTTGCTGCACTGTGATTGTCATAAGGGGCATACACAGTAATTTTTGCATTGCCGCCGTTCTGCCTTGCCGAGCGCTGAAGCTCAAGCAGAATAAGGTCAGCACTGTTTACGTGGGACAAGCTTGTCCATGCACCGGCTGTCGGTGCGAGCACAGAAAAGCACATTACTGTAACCAACAGAATGCTTATAATCCGTTTTGCTGTTTTATTCATTTTATTTCCTCCTTTAAAAATAATTATAATCTTACATATAAATTATACAAAATTCATTGCACCAAAGTCACCCTACAAATGTAGGGTCTTTAAGTAAAAAAAGAGCACCCTGTTTTTGTGCAGGGTGCATAAAGTCATCTATCAGCTGTTAAAACGTAATGCTTTGTCTCGTCTCAGCAATAGACGTAAAGACATCAAGGCTTTTGGAAATGTTGTTAAATGTAATTCTTTATATATCATTTTTCCTAAAAGTTAAACGGTGCAATTATACACCGTTTAACATAAGTCTTTATCAGAAGTTTCTGCTTCCGCCGCCGTGGGTACGGCCTGAGGAGCTTGTATGAGTTGAGCTTCCGCCGGAAGACGATTCACTGCTTCTCTTGACCTTACTTACATTTCTGTAAATAAAGTTATCTGCCTGATAAGTAAGATTAACATTACCCACATAATCGGCTGCATTGACCTGCTGTCTTACGGTCTTAAGCTTTGAAGCCTGAATTTTCACTATAAGAAATGCAAGTGCAAAGCCGACAACCACACTTAAGGGAATGAAGAAAACGGGAATGCTCGGATCAATTGAGCTGTCTGCTTCACTGATAAATGTTTCAAAGGCGGCAGCATATTCGCCGTTTGAAAGCTCAGTTATCATCATTTCAAACATTACATCTCTTTCAAGGTCTGTAATATAGTCAATAGCAGTACCGTGAGTGGTGAGAGTGATATTTCTTGTTCCGTCCTCTTTACCTGTGTTAAAGACTATCATCAGACCGTCATCGTTTTCACCGTAGCCGTAGCCGTTGTAATCATAGAAATCATCGGCATAAGCCTGACCGTCCTTGCCCTCATAGGTATCAACTGTGAGAATACCTATTTCAAGGTCGTACTTTCCGCCAAGTTCTTCAAGCTTAGCAGTAAAGTCTGCTTCCTCGGCATCGGTAAGCACATCGGCATTATCCACCACTAAAGGAAGAGTTCTGTCCGTAGGCACGAATTCTGTTGTAGGCTCTGTAGTGGCCACAGGTGCAGTTACATTGTTTGTTTTCAGAATACTTTCGACAGCACTGTAATAACCGACAGCACCGTCATAGTAGGTTTCTGTGTATGCGAAGGCATTCCACACAGTACCCTCAAGAATATCATTGGTGAAAAGCTCCTCTGCCTTGCCTGCACGGTAAAAATTATAAACATTTGCACCGTAGTCATAGATAAGAACAAGGCCGTCAGCCTTAGCGGCATTTGCCTCATAAAGTGCTTCCCCGTATTCATATGTTGTCTTATCGCCCGTGGTATCGGTAACGGTCAGAAGCACACTGAAGCCGTAGGTGTCTTCGATATTCTGTGCCACTGCTTCAAGTGAAGAAAGCTGACCTATCATATTAGTGTTATCGAAAATGTATGTACCTGCCGCCGAGACAGGAATTACCATAGTGAGGCAAAGAACAAGAACTGTTAAAATTGCAAAAGTTTTATTTTTCATTTTTCTTTACCTCCCTTACATACTTCCGATTGCCCAGAGAATGGCATAGGCAACCGCTGTCAGAGGCACTGTAAGACCTGCAACCTTTTTCCAGAAGGCACCCTTATCGAGAGGAAGGTCACCGACAAATTTACCCGTCTGTCCATTCATGGCAAAGGTGTATTTTTTGCCGTTCCAGGTGGTGTTAAGAATCCACACGGGATAAAGTGCATAAGCGTAGGAGCCGTTTGCGATATTAACCTGCGAGCATTCAGGCATAACAACATCATATCCGAAAACCTTGTCATGAAGTGCAGAAACAACGCTGTTTTTTACTCTTTCGTTAGCTCTCGGTACACAAGCATCAAGGTCCACATCATACTTGTCGGCAAGAAATCCTGCCATATAAGCAGTACTGAAGGGCTTTGCCTCATTAATATGGAATGGCTCGATTGATTCCATAAGTGTATCATCCATTTTGGTTGAGCCGTCAACAGGAATGTTAGCAAAATCCATATTACCGCTTCTGTAGCAGTCGAAGTATGAGGTTTCGGTGTAGTTGTAGTTGCTGTCGGACCATCTGCGATTCTTTTCAGCCTTGAACTGAGCATCAGCTACAGCTGTACCCGTAAAGAGCCAATGAGGCACATAAACACCCTTTATTTCGTCAATATGGTTCTGATCCTTGAATATCTTCGGCACCATTTTCTTTGAAGCAACATACTTATTCAACGCTTCCTTTGCAGCCTTTTTATCGTATTTGAAAGGAATAATCAAATCGGGCTTAAGACCGCCTGCAAACTGACCGGTCATAACTACAGGGTTTCCGCAGTAGGGGCAGGAGGTGGCACCTGTTGTTTCGTCGGCAACTATTTCACCGCCGCAGGATTTACAGAAATAAACGCTCATACCGTTTATTTCATCAGCCTGCCACTGGGTCCCCTGTGAATTCCATTCAAAATTATCCTGACCGATACCGGCACTTTGCTGTGCGGCCTGCTCCATAGCAGCTATGTCAAATTCTGTGTCACAGTAGGGACATTTAAGTGTTTGTGTTCCGGCATTGAACTCTATTGCACCGCCACAGCATGGACACTTCTGTTCTAATAAAGCTGACATTTAATCAACTCCTTTATTTTGTAGTTGTATCACCGCAAATCACGGTGGTTTTCTCATCCCCTCTTATCATTCCGTGCTTATCAACCACACTGTTATCTATATATCTTTTAACCGCAAAGGCCGATAATACAATCAGAATGATAAGAACGAGAAATATAATAAGCTTTGTTTTCACTTTTATTTATCTCTTGTTTCCGCAGCCTGTGCAGAAGGTACCTTCATTGGTGGCACCGCAGAATTCACAGGTCCATGTGGCTGATGCAGGCTGTGCAAAGGCAGCATTATTCTGAGGCATTTGCTGAGAGTAGGGATTTGCCTGCTGAGGCTGTGCATAAGGGTTAGGCTGATAAGGATTAGCCTGAGGCTGTCCGTAGGGCTGCTGATATCCGCCCTGAGGCTGTCCGTAAGGATTCTGCTGAGCATAAGGGTTAGGCTGTCCGTAGGGCTGACCCATAGGCTGACCGTAGCCCATCTGCTGAGTCTGACCGTACATGCCCTGCTGAGGCATCTGCTGACCGTAAGGGTTAGGCTGTCCGTAGCCCATATTATTCATAGGCATACCGCCCATGCCCATATTGTTCATTCCCATACCGCCTGTCATATTAACAGCACCGTTTACACCGAGAGCCGCCATAATGTCCATACCCATTTTCTGATAGCGGTTATATTCCATCGAGCCCATACCCTCTACACGGAAGTTATTGAGTCTTACCTCAAAATCATCGAAATAGGGGTTGTTTACAAGAAATTTAAGCTTGAAGTTATAGTAATACTTATACTGAGGAGGATTGTAGCTAACGCTCTGTCCCTGACCGTTCTGTGTGCTGATTTCATCTCTGTCCTCGTCGATATCAAGACCGCAGGAGGTAATTGAAGCGATAGGCATAACATCAGGATTTTCCTCTGCCCATGAACCCGGCTTATTTCGGGAAACAACAAAGTTGCCCTTCATCTGGTCAATATAAACCTTCTTATCCTCACCTAATACAAGTGTGGGTGAGAATGCACGCAGAGCATTTTTATTTTCTTCACGGTACTGCAGATGCTGTCTTATCTGTTCAACGGTTGAGCGTCTTCTGTCGTCGCAGAAGGGCGAAAGCTTCTTTGCACAGTCCTTACACATATTACCGTCTTCAAGCTTTCTGTTACCGAGCATACCTATTTTTTCACCGCAGAAATCGCAGTTTTTCTTATCAAAAAGTCCCATAATAATTTTCTCCTTTATGTAAATTCAGTTAATTTTCAGTTTGCATCATTACTGTCGAAGATGTCACCGCATTCGGGACAGAACTTCGGCGGATTGTGGGGGTCCTCAGGCTTCCAGCCGCATTTGTCACACTGATAAAGCGGTGCACCCTCAGGCCTTCTGCTGCCGCATTCGGGGCAGAACTTACCCTTATTTACTGCTCCGCAGGAACAGGTCCAGCCTTCAGCCTCTGCCGGCTTGGGTGAGCCGCATTCAGGGCAGAATTTTCCTGTTGCAGTGTTGCCGCAAGCGCATTTCCAACAATTATGTGCAGGTGCGGGGGCAGCTTGTTGCTGTTGTGCCTGCTGAGCCATCTGCTGTTGTGCCTGTTGCTGCTGAACACCGGCATTATACATAGCCATCGGATCAAATCCGCCACCGTTTGCACCCATAGCCATATTCATACCCATAAAGCCCATCATGGCACCGCCCGGGTTAGCTGCAGCGGATTCCATAGCCTTTGCTCTTGCAGCAGCCTCTCTGCCTGCCATCATAAAGGGATTCGAGCCGAGAGTTGCATCGTCCTCCATCTGCTGAATTACCGCTCTGTCTTCATCAGTAAGGCTGATGGGATTCATAGCGATAGAGGAAACGGAAATACCTCTCTTTTCTGTCCAGGTATATTTAAGAGCATTGTTTACGGCATTTTTAAGCTCCGCAGTATGTGCGGGGATCTGTGCGGGACGAAGCTCAAGTGCTGAAAGCTCTGCAAAGGCAGGCTGAAGAGCATCGATAAACTCAACCTTAAGCTGTCCGTCAATCTCTAATCTTGTAAACTCATAGGTCGCATTGCCGCAGATTTCGGTATAGAAAAGAAGCGGATCGCTAATCTTATAGGAATAGATACCGTTACATCTTACCTGAACGGTACGGAAGAGATTAAGCCTTTTATTGACTACCTCAAATGAAAATGGATTAGGTGTTCCGAATTTATTGTCAAGTATTTCCTTTGTGTTGAAATAGTAAACTCTCTGATCCTTCGGTGCTTCACCGCCGTAGGTGAAACGCTTACCGATATTCTTAAAGGTTGCCTTTATGCTGTCACCGAATGAGCCACAGAAAATGCTCGGTTCTGTTGAAGCATCATAGGTGAATTCACCCGGCTCGGCACAGACCTCGACTATCTTGCCCTGCTCGACGATAATCATACACTGACCGTCGGCAACAACTATGCCTGAACCTGATGTGATAATGTTTTCATCGCCCTTATAGTTAGATGAGCGACCTGTAGTTTTTTTCTGTCCCTTTCTCATAAGGACATCATTAGGTAATGACTCACAGACGAAAAATTCCTTCCACTGATCAGCCATTACACCGCCTGCCGCACCGAATGCAGCCTTAATAAGTCCCATAATATCTTTCTCCTTTCGGAATTAATTTTCTTTATTCGCAAATCTTATTCAAGAAAAACGGAGAAAAGCTCTCCGTTTTTCCTATCAATTCAATTATTTGATTTTTACGCTCTTTACTGCACTCCAGGATGAGTAAACTGTACCTGATGCAGTCTTCTTGTAGGCACGAACCTTGAAGTAGTAGGTCTTACCGCTTGTAAGTTTACTCTTTGAACCCTTAACAACATTTGTCTGGTAGGATGCTACCTTCTTGGAGCCGCTGTCCTTTTTGGTTGAATAGTAAACCTGGTAGCCGCTTTCACCAGCTACATTTGACCAGGTATAGGAAGCCGTGCCCTTGGTTGTTGTGAGCTTTGTGATTGAAGGTGTTTTGCACTTTGTTGCGGTTTCAAACACCTTTGAATATTCACCGTAAATTGTGCCGTCATCCTTCGTGTAGGCTCTTACCTTATACTTGTAGGCAGTGCCCTCTTTGAGCTTACTTATCTTCAGGCTTGTTGAGCTTGTTGACTTGTAGTATTCGTACTTCTTGGTCTTTGAGTTGTACTT
>JAXJQQ010000050.1:0-21394 GCA_036311065.1 Acutalibacteraceae bacterium
ATATCAAACAATGGGAAAGGACTATATCTTCAAAAGATATAAAACCTTCCTCGGCAAATTAGCCTTTCGGAACGGTTGCACTAAAAGCGTGTTTTTGCTTACTTTTGCCACAATCGGCAAAAGTAAGTGCCATAGCGGCATGAGCGAACGGATTTAACGGAAAAGCACAATTGTAAATTTTAATATAAGGTCGGGTAAAACCTCCACGGGAAACAAAGTCTTCACGATTTAATGTTTTATTAAAAAAATATCAGGGCAAATTAAAGCAAAAAAACCGTTGTAAACACTGAAAAATACAGCTTATACAACGGTTTATGTTTTGAATATTTTACTTATAAATTATCAATATAACTGCAAGCAGCCAATGCCGCCACAGCACCGTCAGAAATTGCAGTTGCAATCTGCCTTATTCTTTTGCTCCTGCAGTCGCCTGCAACAAAAATGCCTTTTTCACTTTCGGGTACACAGCTTTCGTCTGCCTCAATATAACCCCATTCGTTGAGAGTAACATTTTCTCTGAAGGGCTCATTTTCGGGTTTCTGACCGATAGCTACGAAAATACCGTCAAAGCTGAGGTCTTTTTCTTCTCCGTTTTCGGTGTTTTTAATTCTGATGCCCGTGAAGCTGTCTTCACCCAAAAGCTCGGTTACAACGCTCGAGAAAACAAAGCTTACATTGTCTTTGTTTTCGAGCTCCTGAATTAGCTTGGTTTCACCCGTAAGAAAAGCAAGGTTCTGAATAACAGTAACAGATTTGCTCGTTTTGGAAAGAAGAACTGCTTCTTGCAAGGCTGAGTTTCCGCCGCCTATAACGGCAATATCCTTGCCGCTGTAAAATGCACCGTCACACACGGCACAGTAGGAAACACCTTCACCGGTGAACTTATCCTCCTTAGGAAGACCGAGTCTTCTGTGGGCTGAGCCTGTTGCTATTATTACACTTTTGCCTTCGTAGCTGCCTCTTTCACCCTTAACGGTAAAAGAGCCGTCATTAGTTTCGATTCCGACTACGGTATCAAGCTCAATATCAGCACCCTGAGCCATAGCCTGTTCAACAAGCTTTTCCGCAAATTCATTGCCGCTCATCTGAATAAAGCCGGGGTAGTTTTCCACTCTTGGAGAATGGGTAATCTGACCGCCGAAGGTTTCTTTTTCAATTATGAGTACCTTTTTGTCGGCTCTGCCGGCATAGACTGCACTTGTCAGCCCTGCCGGTCCTGCACCGATGATTACAATATCGTACATCTTTTACCTCTTATCTTTCGGTGAAGGCTCTGATGTTTGAAAGGTTAACGATTTTTTCAATCTGTCCGCCCTTGATGCTGACAAGGGTGGGAGCCTGCTGAATTCCGTATTCCTCTGCCTTTGCCTTATCCTGGTCGGCAAACACCTTTTCGTATCTGATACCTGCCTTGTCAAGGAACATTGCAGCCATTTTACAGTTGGGGCAGGTTGTTGAAGCAAAAAGGATTACCTTATCCTCTGAAGAGGTTTCCTCAATTGCGGATTTGATAATATTCTTAGTGCCGCTGATTTCCTTATCGAACTTGTCAGGGGTGTATTCAAGTCTGTGTGCATATTCCTGGCTCTTACCGTCGTTCCAGTTCTGAACGGGTCTGTAATAGCCTGTGATACGGCTGTAAACCTCTGTCTTTTCGCCGCATTCGGGGCAGGTGTACTGCTCGCCTGAAATATAGCCGTGGTTCTTACATACTGAGTATGTGGGAGAAAGAGTGTAGTAGGGGAGCTTATAGTTTTCCGCAATCTTTCTGATAAGGGCTGCCGCACTCTTCCATGAAGGAAGCTTTTCACCAAGGAAGGCATGGAATACAGTGCCTGAGGTGTAAAGGGTGTGGAGCTCGTCTTGCTTGTCAAGAGCTTCAAAGATATCGTCTGTGCTTCCTACGGGAAGGTGTGAGGAGTTGGTGTAGTAGGGAGTCTCACCCTTCTTTGTATCACCTGCAGTGATGATATCGGGATAGTGCTTCATATCGTGCTTTGCAAGGCGGAAGCTTGTGCTTTCAGCAGGTGTAGCTTCAAGGTTGTAAAGGTCACCGTAAGCTTCCTGGTAGTCTGAAAGGCGTTCACGCATATGGTTAAGAACATCCTTTGCAAACTGCTGTGCCTTTTCTTCATTGAGGTTGAGTCCGAGCCATTTTGCATTCAGGCAGGCTTCGTTCATACCAACAAGACCGATGGTTGAGAAATGATTTGCAAATGAGCCGAGATATCTCTTTGTATAGGGATAAAGACCTGCTTCAAGAAGGTTGGTGATAACCTTTCTCTTAACTGAAAGTGAGCGTGCGGAAATGTCCATAAGCTTATCGAGTCTTTCATAGAAATCCTGCTCATTTTCTGCAAGGTAAGCGATTCGGGGAATGTTGATTGTTACAACACCTACTGAGCCGGTGCTTTCACCGCTTCCGAAGAAGCCGCCTGACTTTTTGCGTAATTCACGAAGGTCAAGACGGAGTCTGCAGCACATTGAACGTACATCACTGGGCTCCATATCGGAGTTGATGTAGTTTGAGAAGTAGGGTGTGCCGTATTTTGAGGTCATTTCAAAAAGAAGCTTGTTGTTTTCTGTTTCTGACCAGTCAAAGTCGCTTGTGATTGAATATGTGGGAATGGGGTACTGGAAGCCTCTGCCGTTGGCGTCGCCTTCAATCATAGTTTCAATGAAGGCACGGTTAACCATATCCATTTCCTTTTTACAGTCCTTGTACTTGAAGTCCATTTCCTTACCGCCTACGATAGCGTTGAGCTCTGCAAGGTCATTGGGCACTGTCCAGTCAAGGGTGATGTTTGAGAAGGGAGCCTGAGTACCCCAGCGTGAAGGAGTATTAACACCGTAAATAAAGGATTCAATGCACTTTTTAACCTGATCATAGGAAAGGTTATCAGCCTTTACAAAGGGTGCAAGATATGTATCAAAGGATGAGAATGCCTGAGCACCTGCCCATTCATTCTGCATAATGCCGAGGAAGTTTACCATCTGGTTGCAGAGGGTTGCAAGGTGCTTTGCGGGTGCTGAGGTGATTTTGCCCGTAACACCTCCGAGACCTTCCTTGATAAGCTGCTTTAAGGACCAGCCTGCACAGTAACCGGTGAGCATTGAAAGGTCGTGAATGTGAATATCGGCATTTCTGTGAGCGTTTGCAATTTCGTCATCATAAACCTCACTGAGCCAGTAGTTTGCAGTGATAGCGCCTGAGTTATTGAGAATAAGACCGCCGACGGAATATGTAACTGTTGAGTTTTCCTTAACACGCCAGTCTGAAACGTTAACGTAGTTATCAACTATCTGCTTGTAGTCAAGAAGGGTTGTGTTGATATCACGGAGCTTTTCATGCTGACGGCGGTAGAGGATGTATGCCTTTGCAACATCGCTGTAGCCCGCCTGAACAAGAACATGCTCAACGCTGTCCTGAATATCTTCAACTGCAATGCGATGATCCTTGATTTTAGGCTCAAAGTCAGCCGTTACCTTGAGAGCAAGGAAATCAATGATGTCGGGGTTGTATTCTCTCTGCTGTGCATCAAATGCAAGGGTAATTGCCTGGGTGATTTTAGAAAGGTTAAATTCAATAACCTGTCCGTTTCTTTTTAAAACCGTGTACATACCTTTTCTCCTTTGTTTTATTGATTTTAATTATTTTATACATAGCAAAACAGAAAAGAAGCAAACCCGTTTGAGGACACGATCTTTTCTGTTCATTTGTGCGGTACGCACACGATTATATCACAAGATATTGTAAAAGGCAATAGGTAAAACACAAATTATTGTGTTATTTTTAATTAAATAACCACATTTTGTTGTGGTTCAGCTTTCACGCATTAACACTTTAAATCCTTTTTGCTGAAGCTCTGAGGCAGCTTTTCTCATTCTTTCCGTTTCCCATGCTGAAAGCCCCTGAGAAATGAGATTTCCCGAATCTCTGAACTGCTGAAGATACAGGGGGCTGTCCTTGCCTATGAGTCCGCAAATTGCTTCAATATCATCTTCGTTATGAAGCTCGGAAACGACGGTAGTTCTGAATTCAAAGTGTGGTGCATTGCTTTTTATAAGCTCAATGCTCATGAGAATTTTATCTGTATCTATGTCAACTCCTGCTGTCATCGAATATTTTTCCAAGGAATTTTTTATGTCCATAGCAACATAATCTGCAAGCTTCAGAGAAAGTATTTCACTCAGCACATCGGGATTATAGCCGTTTGTGTCCAGCTTTACAAGAAAGTCCATATCCTTAATTCTTTCCATAAAGGGGATAAGGTCCTTATGATTTGTGGGCTCACCGCCCGTAATACAAACACCGTCAAGTATACCCTGACGCTTTGAAAGGAAGGAAAAAAGCTCTTCTTCATTTATAATACCCTCTGCCTTTTCGGTAACGAGCCCTGCGTTGTGGCAGAACGGACAGCGGAAATTGCAACCGTAGGTGAAAATTGTACAGGCAGTTTTTTCGGGGTAATCAAGAAGGGTGAGTTTCTGTAATCCGCAGATAAGCATATTATTTCTCCTTACAATCATTATAGTGGGTGATATGTACTATAGTAAATATTACCACGGTAATGATAATAAATCAATATATGTGCTCATTGAAGACGGCTTTTTACTTGACTTTATCTCTTTGCTGTGGTAAAGTATGTACTGTGATAATCAAAGTAATACAATATTATAAAGGAGTGGCAGGATGGAACAAAAAATCCTTAAGCTGTTGGGAGTCAAGGGTACGTTCAAAAAAGACGTTGTCCCGATGATTAACTACAGCAGTGCAAACATCACAACATCAGGCTCAGGTTATGTTATCAGCCTTTATTTTACCCTCTTTTTAACAGGCGTTGTAAACCTTGAACCTGAAAAAGCTGCAATCATAACATTCATTGCAGGTATATGGGACGCAGTTATTGACCCGTTTATCGGTATTATAACCGACAGAACCCGCTCAAAATACGGCAGACACAGGCGTTATATTCTCTGGTCTATGCCACTTTATGCTGTCAGTTTTGCTTTACTGTGGAACTCTTACGGTCTTGACGGCAGAGAAAGACCCGTGCAGGCTGTTATATATTTTACCATAATATACGTGCTTTATAAAACTGCCTATTCCTTCGTTGACGTTCCCCATGTTGCAATGCTTCCCGAGCTTGCGCCTGATTATGACTTAAGAACACAGTACAACTCCGTAGGCTATATCTTCAACTCCTTCGGTATGTTCCCGTCATTTTTCCTTGCTATGGCCATTCTCGCAATTTTCGGCTTCAGCGATCCTGAAAGCGGCGCGGAATTCCCGATGCTTCTTGTGGGTATTATCCTTGCGTTGGTATATGCTGTCTGTCTTACACACACCTTCAGAAAAACAAGAGAAAAGCCGTCTCTTGACATGAAGCTCGAAAAGTTTGACTTTAAATATTTCTTGCATGAGTATGCTCTCGTTGTTAAGAACAAGGCCTTCAGACAGTATTTCATTATGAGCCTTTTTTATAACACAGCCTGTAACTTCTACCGCTCATCACTTGTGTTTTATATAAGGTATATTGCACGTCTTATTAAGCTTTACGGCCTTTTCACCACAATTGAAGGTGTGTTTGAGGCTTCTGCCTTCCCGTTTAACTATGCTTTGACAATCAAGCACGGTAAGAAAAAATGTGCAAATGTTGTTACACCCCTTATGATTATAGGCTTTGCCCTGTGTTTGTTTATGAATCCTACCGATAAAAACAGCGGTTCAGTTATCTGGACTGTGCTTCTTATGCTTTCTGCTGTGTTCTATCCCTTCGGTAAATCAGGTATAGGTTATGCTGCAACAAACATTTTCCCTGACATTTCTGATATTGATGGGGCAATAACAGGCAGAAGACGTGAGGGTGTAATCGGTACTTTCAATACCCTTATCAAGACCTGCGTTTCAACCACTGTTCAGAGCCTTGTGTTGGTAATTCTCGGCCGTTTCGGTCTTATGACAGGAAGTGAAGTTACCGAATATGAAAAAACAACAGGTTTACTTTACCAGCAGCCTGACAGTGCACTTTTAGGTGTACGTCTGTGTGTTGCAATTATACCTATTGTGCTGGCAATCATTTCTCTTTTACTTCTTCATAAGTTCAATATGAATAAGGCTGAACACAGAATGATTTGTGCTGCAGTTGCCACAAAGCACAGATATGGTAATGTTACTCTTACTGCTGAACAGATTGCAATAGTTGAGCAGATTTCAGGACAGAAATATGAAAACACCTGGCTTGGACAGAATAATGAGGGTGAAGCTCATACTGTAGAAGCAGACGAAAACGGTGAATATCAGATTCTTCTTGAAAAAGAAGCAGAAATGGCTGCAATCAGATCGGGTAAGAAATCTGAAAAAGAGCAAACAGAAGAAACAAGCGAAACCATCGAGCAGGTAAAAGAGGCTCTTGGCGAATAATAAAAGGAGATAATTATTATGGAAAAAATTGACATCACTCAGAAAGAACCGGCAAAAAAAGAAAAGAACTGGAAAACCTCCCTTATTGATTTCCTCTTCTATTTTGTACAGTGGACATGGGGACTTTCCGTTAACCTTGTCGGCTGGATTGCTTTCACAATCTGCACAAAGGTAAAGGGCTATCGCTGGCAGCATTTCGGCTATGCAAAAATTGTGTATATGCCCTGGAATGCAGGCGGACTTTCTCTCGGACTCTTTATCTTTATGAAGGATAACAGCAAGAACAAAAAATGGACATATAACACAAGAATCCACGAATACGGTCATACCTGGCAGTGCCTTCTTTTAGGTCCTCTTTACTGGGTTGTTGTTGCAGTTCCTTCATTTATCTGGTGCAACTGCTTTAAAAAGTACAGAGAAAAGAACAATGTTTCATACTATAAGCTCTACTGTGAATCCTGGGCAAACTCCTGGGGTGAAAAGGGCAGCGGTATGAAGCGCACAGAAACAGATAAATGATAAATAAAAGAAAAAACAGCGTTGTGTTCATAAGGACACAACGCTATTTTTAAGTTGAATTAGTTTGAAAGGAGAAAGTGTACAAAGAAAATTAATTATTAATTTTATAAACTTACTTGAAGTACATATGTAAAAGTTATATAATATAAATGTCAAGGAAAAGCATCTGAAAGTAGTTGAATAATGTGATTTGTTTTTGCTTTTTATGAAAGTAAAAAGTTAAAGCAGAAAGTATTGTAAAAATTATTTTTGATTTGTTAAAGCCTTGAACACCTTTCAAAGCTTACCGTTTGGATAAGCTTTATTTGTGTTGCAAGGTTTTTTTCTTTGGCAAAAAATTTACAGGAGTAAGACAATGATAAAAAGAATGTGTTTGGATGAAAAAGAAAGACGGGAAGCTAGTCGGATTATTAAAGAAAATACAGGTTATATTATAAGAAATAACGGTATTTTAAACCAGGTATTCAGGCGAAGTTCATTTGCAGCTGAAACTGGGGAAAACAGCAATGAAATTCTTGAGTTTATAGGCGATCAGGTTTTATCGTTTTATGTTGTTAAAATTATTTCAAAAAGGTGTGGGTCATTTAGCCTGTCTGATGATTATACCTTCAGAATTCGTGAAAACCAATTTACACTGATTAAACAGTCTTTGATCAATAATGAAGCCCTG
Organism: Acutalibacteraceae bacterium; assembly: GCA_036311065.1. Taxonomy (GTDB): domain Bacteria; phylum Bacillota; class Clostridia; order Oscillospirales; family Acutalibacteraceae; genus UBA6857. The sequence continues at coordinate 7,614 of JAXJQQ010000050.1, forward strand.
GCAAAAATAATTGATGAATGGGATATTTCAAAATATTTGATTTTAGGTAGAAGTGATATTAAAAATGAAGTAGACAAAGAAACAAAGGTGAAAGCAGACTTGTTTGAGGCTGTTATAGGTGCTATTGCTGTGGAAAACAATTGGGATACTGATATTCTTGAAAATGCAGTTTCAAAGGCACTTGATATGGAGGAAAAAGTCAATTCTATGATTGAAAATGATACTAAGGTAAAATGTTTCGACATAGATAATGCTGTAACTATCTTAAAAGAAATGGCTGAAAACAGTATATGCACTATGCCGGAATATGAGTTTGTTGGCCCTGATTATATTGGATATGATAATGACGGCAATCCGAATTGGGCTTGTAGCTGTACCGTTATAAACGATGTAACAGGTTTAAGAAGATGTGTTGAGGCAACATCAAAAAAAGCTGCTAAAAAAGCAGCTGCGTATTTAGTTTTGTGCGAGCTTTTAGGTGTGCAGAACAAATATGGTCCTAATGATTGGTTTATGCTTTGGACTTATAGAAATGGTAAGCTATTGCCCAAGCGCCAATCAAATGATAGGGGTGAGTGATTATGGCTAAATGGTGCTTTAATTATGATTCAGGTGAATACGAATACATAGAAAAGGACGGATTTAGTGTTGACCGCGGTGAGTACATTTTTAATTGGGATGACAGCGAATATCTAAGTGAGGAAGAAGAGAAAGAGCTATGCTGTTTTGACGATGAGGAGACTGATTGGTAGTATATTACAAAAGGTGTGCCACTTGGCACACCTTTTTACTTTGCTATAACATTACGCATAAGTAATGCTTGCGTATTTATTTCTCGTTAATTGTGTTTTCCTGATTGCGATAAACCACAAACTTGCAGAAAAGATATTCGAGCACCATGTTTGACAGCATTGTCAAAGCAAGAACAATGTATTCGTTAACGCCCTTGCCTGTTGCAAGTTCACCCAGATATACCGAAACAGGAGTGAAGACAAGATAAAATCCGAAAACCTTTGCCATAGCAACAGGAATATTAGCGGCGGATTTGAAGGTAAAGCGGCGGTTGAAGGTGAAGTTCCATAAAACTGAAAGAGTAAGAGCAACAAGGTAACATACACCGTACTCTGCGCTGAGAATTGCCATCAGCTTTTCGTTCTGAATGTTGATGTTGGGAAGCACAACCTCATTGAGAAGAGTGAATGAAGCAACCTGTATAATTCCTGCCGAAGCGGAGAACAGAGCAAATTTAATTGCCTGGAGAAGATTTTTGCTTTTCATATTTTTCATCCTTTTCTTTATTATTGTTTAATTCATTATATTCTCTTTTACACAAATATTCAAGTGTTATTCCGGTTTATAAGGAAAGCTCGGCATAAGCTGAAGCTTAAAAAGATTTGCCTTGTGCTTTCTGTCAATAAGCTCCTTTGTCTTTTCGTCCTCGCAGATGCCCGTTCTGATGTATTTATCAAGCACTGCATAGGTAAAGCCGAGATTATCCTCGTCGGTTTTTCCGCAAAGTCCGTCGCTGGGTACCTTATCAACAAACATTGAAGGAAGCCCCAGATATCTGCCGATTTCCTTAACCTCCTGAACGGTGAGGTTTGAAAGGGGACTGAAATCACCAACACTGTCACCGTAGCGTGTGGAATAACCTACCCAATCCTCAGAAAGGTTGCAGGTATTCACAACTCTGCCGTTAACACACTGTGATACAGCGTAAACCGTTGACATACGGAGTCTGGGAGGAAGGTTCACCCTTGCAAGATGTGAGAATTCCATTCGGCTTTCAATTTCATTTACAAGGCCGTTGAAGCAGTCCGCAATGTTTATTGTAACATTTTTAATATCAAGGAATTCGCAAAGGGCAACGGAAACGTCAATATCACTCTGTGTTCCGTTAGGCATAAGCACACCGAAAACTCTTTCTTTGCCGAGAGCCTTTACGCAAAGTGCTGCCGCAACGGAGCTGTCCTTACCGCCTGAAATGCCTAAAACCGCATTGCATCCTTTTCCATTTTCTTCAAAAAAGTTTCTTATCCATTCAATAAGGTCGTTTGTAACCTTTTCAACGTTAAAGCTCATTTCTTCACCTCTTAAATAATATCAATCTGGCACATCTGCATTGCCTTGAGTGCATTTTCGTGGCTTTCGGGAGTCACACCTGCACAGCATTTGCTGTCAACGGTTATTTTAGTTTCAGGGAAGGTAGCCTTTACAATAAGTGTGTTGGAAATAACGCATATATCCGTGCAAAGACCGATGAGCTCAATTTCTTCAATATCCGTTAAGGATTTGAGATATTCGGAGAGCTCGGTTGAGCCGAAGGTGGGTTTATCGATTATCTTACTGTCAGCAACACAAAGCTCAGAAGAAATTTCCCAGCCCTTTGTGCCTTCAATACAGTGAGGCACGGGGAGCTTTTTACCCTCTGCAGATTCAAGATAGTTTTGCTTATGGGTGTCTCTTGTGAAAATAACCCTGTCACCGTTTTTGCGGTAAAGGTCAATTTTTTCCTTTACAAGGGGAACAATTTTTTCAGCCTCATTTGTGCCGAGAGCACCGTCTATAAAGTCATTCTGCATATCAATTACAACAAGTACCTTCATAATGTTTCACCTCAAAAATTCTTTTTATAATTGTATTACAACAGCACCTCTTTGTCAATGGAGGCAGCTTTTTATTTTTATTGACAAAAGGTAATTATTACTATATCATATATATAACTATTGTTAATGGGAGGTTGTATTATGCAACATAAGGTTTTAGCATTATACAAAAAGATTCTTGCAGTAATAATGTCATTTCTTGTTTCTCTCGGCCTTGTATGCGGAGGAGATAAGTTTGACGACAGTATAATAAGAGGTGAAGAAAACACAGCTTCCGCTTATGATACCGTAAATTCAGATTATCAGCTCAGTATTGATGCCTCAGACAAGGTACACGGTATCAGCGATATGCTTTACGGCATTTTCTTTGAGGATATCAATTTTGCCGCAGACGGCGGTCTTTATGCCGAAAAGGTAATCAACCGTTCATTTGAATACGGTGAGCTTGCCGCTGACAAGGAGCTTCACGGTTGGAGCAAGGTCGGTGAGCCTATGCTTGAGGTTATAAAGGGCGATAAGCTTGGCGGACTTAACGAAAACAACACAAATTACCTTGTTATGACCAACACAAGGGGTGAAGCAGGTGTTCAGAACAGAGGCTTCCTTGACGGTATGGCAGTTGAAGAAGGTGCAAATTACTATTTCTCTGTTTATGCAAAGGACCTTAAGGGCGGAAGCACTCCCATTACCGTAAAGCTTGTTGCAGACGGTAAAATTGCCGCAACAGGCACAATTCCTGCTATCGGTACAGCCTGGGAAAAGTATGAGCTCACACTTGTTTCCGGCATAACTGCAACTCAGAATGTATATCTTCAGGTGCTGACAGAAAGCGGCAAGGTTGCAATTGATATGGTATCTCTTTTCCCTGATACATATAAGGGTCACGGAATGAGAACTGACCTTGCAGAAAAGCTTGCTGACCTTCAGCCCAAGTTCCTGCGTTTCCCCGGCGGATGCATTATTGAAGGTGTTGATGAAGACACTGCATATAACTGGAAGGATTCCATCGGTGTTGGTGAAAACGGACTTCCCGTTAAATTCAACGGCAAGCTCGGTGATGTGGCTGCCCGTTCCTACGGCATCAACCTCTGGACAAACCTTGGCGCAACAGAAGATACCCTTCCTTGCTATATGAGCTACGGACTCGGCTTTTATGAATATTTCCAGCTTGCTGAGGACATCGGTGCAATTGGCGTTCCCGTTATAAACTGCGGCCTTTTCTGCCAGATGAGAGGCAGAGGTCCCGTTGATATGTACACTCCCGAATTCGAACAGTATCTTCAGGATATGGTTGACCTTGTTGAATTCTGCCGCGGTGATGAAACCACAGTATGGGGTCAGGTAAGAATCTCCCTCGGTCATAAAGAGCCCTTTGAGCTCAAATACATTGGCATCGGTAATGAAAACGAAGGTGAGGTTTATTTTGAAAGATACGAAGCCTTCCTTGAACGCTTTAATGAAGAAAAGGCCAAGAAACCTGAGCTTTATGAAGGCATTGAGCTTATTTTTTCCTCAGGTGCATCGGATGCAACTCACAGCGTTAACAACAAGCTCAGTTATGAAAATGCTTATGATTATGTGAAGGAAAACGGCATCACAATAGAAGAATATGCCGGTGCAACAGACCAGCACTACTACAACGATCCATCATGGTTCCTCAAAAATGTTGACTACTATGATGAAGAGAACTATAAGAGAAGCTATGATGAAATGCTTGACACACCTTATGGCGGAGGAATTCAGGTATTCCTTGGTGAATATGCTGCACGTTCAAACAGACTTGAGGCAGCTCTTGCTGAGGCAGCATATATGACAGGCCTTGAAAGAAACGGTGATATTGTCAGAATGGCAGCATATGCTCCCTTGTTCGGCAACCTCACTGCAACCCATTGGGCACCTGATCTTATATGGTTCAATAATCACCTTTCAACAGGCTCAATCAGCTATTATATGCAGAAGCTCTTCTCAACGAATGCAGGCTCAGCTCTTCTCGGTACAAGCTTTGACGGTGCTCTCATTCCTCCTGAAGACCTTAACGGTAAGGTTGGTCTCGGCACATGGTACACCAAGGCAGAGTTTGATAACGTAAAGGTTGTTGACAATGAAACAGGCAAGGTTCTGGCACAGGATAAATTCAATCTTCCCGACTTCTGGTGGAACTGGCTTAAGATAAGTGACGGTGACTGGGAAATCAAAAAAGGAAAGCTCACTCAGAAGCAGAGCGAAATTCCTTATCACGAGCTCGGTGCGTCCGCTGTTTTCGGTGACGAAAGCTGGACAAATTACACCTATACCTTTGAGGCAACAAAGCTTGAAGGTGCTGAGGGCTTCTATGTACCCTTCCTTTATGAGGATGAAAATAATATGTTCTTCTGGAACATCGGCGGCTGGAACAACACAAAATCAGCCCTTCAGAGAGTTGAAAACGGTGTCAAGAGCGGTGAGATTCCCGGCACAGGCTCTGACTTTACTGTTGCCGACGGCGTAACCTATGAAATCAAGCTTGTTGTTGACGGCTACAACATCAAGGGCTATATTGACGGTGTTCTTCAGTTTGATTATATTGCCGAATCAGAATGTAACGCTGAATGCTATCAGGTTGTTTCCACCGACGAAAGCGGTGACACTATCATCAAGCTTGTCAATGTAACCGATTCCGACAGAGCCGTTGCAATTGACCTTAAGGGTATGACCTCAATCAATCCCACAGCAAAGGTATATCAGGTTGCAGGCGACAGTCTCGGAAACGACAACATCCTCGGTGCTGAGGAGGACTGCAAAATGGTTGAATTCACCGTTGACGGTATCAGCGAAAAGTTCAACTATACCGTGCCTCAGTATTCGGCAACGGTTATAAGAATTTCAAAATAATAATTTTAAGAGAGTCGTCCGAACGGCTCTCTTTTTTTCTTTACTTTTTGGAAAGTGTTGTGGTATAATATAAAGAACCCTCTCCGACAGACCTTACGGTCTGCCACCTCTCCCAAAGGGAGAGGCAAGCAAAAAAGTAAAGATTTTTGTGCATGTCCGTATTCAGATATAACCTGAAAGGGTTAATAAAGGATGTGATTTTGATGAGAGTTAATAAGAATAACAATATGCTGCAAACGGCGAAAATGCTGAGAAAAAATATGACTCCGCATGAAAGAAAGCTTTGGTATTTATTTTTGAGACAATATCCCGTAAAAATATATAAACAAAGAATAATAGAATCGTTTATTGTAGATTTTTATTGTGCTTCAGCTCGTTTGGTTATTGAAATTGACGGTTCACAACATTTTACAGAACAAGGAAAAGAATATGACAAGGAACGTAGTGCGATAATTGAAGCATACGGATTAAAGGTGCTTAGATTTACAAACTATGAAATAGACACAGATTTTATAAATATATGCGATGCAATAGATGCAGAAATAAAAGCAAGAATTGATTAAAAGCTTTTGAGTGAGAGCCATTATTTAAGAAAAAGCTTGGCTCTCCCTTTGGGAGAGCTGTCAATCGCAGATTGACTGAGAGGGTGTGAAAGGAGATTCAAAATGGTAATACCCGAAAAAGGAAAACGTATTTCTAAAACAGATACATATCTCAACTGTGCTGAAACCTTTGCTTACAGAAGCACTTGCTTAAAAAGGAAATACGGTGCAGTAATTGTAAAGGAAGATGTGGTAATTTCTACGGGTTATAACGGTTCACCAAGAGGTTTTTCAAACTGTTGTGACTCGGCAAGCTGTCCCCGTATTGAACGCAAAATGCATCAGGGTGAGGGGTATGGAATATGCAGAGCCATTCATGCTGAAATGAACGCCCTTCTTAACTGTTCAAGAGCTCAGACAATGGGAGCAGACCTATATTTAACGGGAGTTAATCCGGATAATACAATACATAACGCAAAGCCTTGTCCTGTTTGTGCAAGAAATATCATTCAGGCGGGTATAAATAATGTTATACTCCGCACAGGCGAAGGTGAAAATAATTATATAATCGTTCCTGCTTCGGAGCTTGAATGGTATCAAATCCCTGATAAAAAAGGAGAATAAGTATGACCCCAAAAGTATATTTCATACCCGACTGCGAAAGTCAGAGTGTACTGAAGCTTTATAATGCCTTAGGTAAACAGCTTACGGGCAATATTGCCATTAAGGTGCACAGTGGTGAAACGGGCAATCAGAACTTCCTTCGTCCTGATTTCTGGAAGGAGCTGCTCAGCAAAACCGGCGGTACTGTTGTGGAAACCAACACAGCGTACAGCGGCACAAGAAACTCAACGAAGGAGCACCTTGAAACTCTCCGTCAGCACGGCTGGAGTGAGTGCTTCAAAACAGAGATTCTTGACGCAGAGCCGGAGGATATGGTGCTTCCTGTTCCTGACGGTAAGGTGATAAAGAAAAACTATGTAGGCAAAAACACGGCAAAGTACGACAGTCTGCTGGTGCTTTCACATTTCAAGGGTCACCCTATGGGCGGCTACGGCGGAGCACTCAAGCAGCTTTCAATCGGTATGGCATCGTCCTTCGGTAAGGCTTATATCCACGGGGCAGGAGAGCCGGAAAAAATCTGGACGGCAGACCACGACTCCTTCCTTGAAGCTATGGCTGATGCGGCAAAAAGCGTTACGGATTATTTCGGTGAAAACATTGTTTATATCAATGTTATGAAAAATATGTCTGTTGACTGTGATTGCTGTGCTGTGGCTGAAGACCCTTGTATGGGTGATATCGGTATGCTTATTTCACTTGACCCCGTTGCGATTGACCAGGCATGTATTGATTTTGTTTATAAAAGCGAAGATAAGGGCAGGGATCACCTGATTGAAAGAATTGAAAGCCGAAACGGTGTTCACACAATTGAAGCTGCCGCAGAGCTCGGTATCGGCTCAAGAGAATATGAACTGATTGTTTTATAAGGAGAGAAAAATATGAAAGGAATAACAGCGTTTATTATTACACTTTTGATTCTTATTGAATCAGTTCCCCTCGCCTGGGTGCCCACACTTGAGGTTGATGCTTCAAAAAGGCTCAAGCCCGTTTCAACAAGGGCAACGGGTCATCTTTACGGTCTTGCCGAGGAGGGAGTTCCCTCAAAGGCTATGACAAACAGTATTGATATCTCATCTGTTTCACAAAAGGTAGTTGACGGTCTTCAGCACCCCACGGGCGATGTTGAGCATATAGCTTCACAGCTTGAAAGCTGTGATTACACCGTGGTTTATCTTCAGGATAGCTACAGCACCTGGTACTATTGCCACGATGAAATTATGGAAATGCGTAAAAACGGTACCTATGACTGGAAAAAGCATCTTACGGAAAGCTATTTCCCCCTTGTAAAGGAAAAGGTGGAAAAGCTTCGTAATGCTTCCTATAAGGACAGCCTTGTTTATTGCATTTTCAACGAATGCGATAACGCCGTATGGTTCGGAAATTATGTTGACGGTAATGTTCATTATGACGATATAGGTAAACAGAATTTCTATGAAGCGTGGAAAATGACTTATGATTATGTAAAGTCACTTGATCCCGATGCGGTTATCGGTGGCCCCGGCTTCTGCGATTATGAAACAACAAAAATACAAGGCTTTATGACCTACTGCACAGAAAATGACTGTGTGCCTGAGATTATGATTTATCATGAGCTTGCCTGGTGGTCACTTTACGACTGGCAGATGCACGTTGACGATTACCGCAGAATAGAAAATGAGCTTGGTATAAAAAATCCCCTTCCCATAGTTGTTACTGAATACGGCGAGATGCAGGACTGCGGAAATCCCGGCAAAATGATTCATTACATAACCCAGATTGAAAAAAGTGAAACCTGGGGTCAGATGGCATATTGGCGCCTTGCAAACAACCTTAACGATACAGCCGCTGACGATAACTCACCTAACTCAAACTGGTGGCTTTTCAGAAAGTATGCCGAAATGGAAGGTATGCTTCTTGATACTCAGGTTAAATCCCTCAGAGAAAAAGACCTTTATGATACAGACTGGCGTGCTACATACAAGGGCATTGCTTCACTTAATGATGCGGAAAACGAAATCAGGGTTATTGCCGCAGGCAGTGACAACAAGCGTGCCATGGAGCTCACTAATCTCGACAGTACATCTCTCGGTAAAAAGGTCAATGTGAAGATTGAATGTGTTTACTATAAAGGACTTTCGGGTATTGTTTCAGCACCCGTTGTTTTAAGGCAGTATAACGCAAATGCCTCATGCGGAAAGTTGAATATCAACATTCCCGGCACAGATACCGATGCAGTTTATTTCATCACTGTTTCCAAGGCGGACGAAAATGCCCCTGCAGTGCGAAATACCAATATTCCTGTAAGGTATGAGTTCGAAGAAGGCAGGCTTCTCGGCAATTCCTATGTTTACGACAGTGCCTATGCCACAACAGGTGATGATAAAGGCATGGTCGGCGGAAATGAAAATGAAGGCGACGGTGTAAGAATAAAAATCTTTGCCAAAAAGTCAGGCACATATAATTTTGATGTTGTTTTCGGTAAGCATAATGACAGTGCCGATAAAAACGGACGTGATTTTGCAAAGGCAATTTTCTCCCTTGACGGCAAGGAAGAAACAATCAGCTTCAAAAATACCATAAAGAGCGAATATACCGATTGCTATACTATGGAGCTTGAGCTTTGTGCAGGTATTCACACAGTTGAATTCAGGCACCTTGAAGGCACCTTTGTTCTTGACAGTGCACTGCTTTACCTTAAAGAGGACGAAAAAGAAATTTCACTTTTACCGGATGGTGAAAAGGCTTATCTTGCTGTTGCTCCCTATGACGGATATTATGATGTAAAGGTATCAGAAGCTGTTGAAGCAGCTGTTGACACTGCAAAGACAACTCTTTCTGACGGCGGTAAGGTTTACCTCAGAAGAGGTCTTAATGAAATTGTCCTCAGTGAAGACATTGAGCTTATGCTTCTCAAATCAGCCGATGAAGTTGAAACTGTTACCGTAAATGCAGAGGATATGCTTCTTTCTGACGGTGCACACCTTTCAACTGATAAATACGGCAACACCTTTGTTGACGGAATTTCATCCGAGGGTGGCAAGGCTTCCTTTAAGGTAACTGCACCCGAAAGCGGATTTTACAGAGTAACCCTCAATTATGCCAACAACCGTGAAGGCGGCTACCATGCCTACAATGTTGACCTGATTGAAACAATGCTCACATATACTGTTAACGGTGAAAGTAAAAATGTATTCACAAGAAACACTTATTCACTTTACAATTACAAAACAATGACCTTTGATGTTGAACTTTCAGAAGGGGAAAACGAAATTTTTCTTTCTAACAGCGGTGAGGTGCTTTTCAATAATCAGGAAAGCTTTGCACCGCAGATAAAGAGCCTTACAGTTAATAAGGCAGTGAAATAAATCACGGAGTGATGAATATGGACAGAAAAATATATCTCAGAGGTATGGTGGGTCAGTGTTGGTATAATTTTACGGAGGGCTTAGCCTATGCCCTGTTATACCGACCGATTCCAAAAGAGCTTATATACGAGAAAAAAGTGCCCTACGGTAAGGAAAAAAAGCAGTATATCAATATTCTTCACCGCAAGGATCTTGAAGGTAAAAAGAAGCCTGTGTTCATTTATATTCACGGCGGCGGCTGGATTTCGGGTATTACTGAAATGCGTAACACCTATATTTCCAACTGGGCTAAGGAAGGCTTTTTTACCGCAAGCATCAGCTACACCGTAGCTCCGCAGAAGCAGTATCCCGATTCCGTTCAGGAAATTTACAATGCAATAGACTTCCTTTTTGATAACAGGGAAAAGTATAACCTTGATACGGATAATATTGTAATTGCAGGGGAGAGTGCAGGCGGTTATTATATAATGTACCTTGCTTCGGCTATAGCTGACAAGAGTCTTCTTAAAAGGGCGGGACTTACATTCAGGCACAGCGATGAATTTTCCGTAAAGGCTATGATAACCCACTGCGGATGCTATAACCTGGAAAGTCTTCTTGACGACAGCAAAAAGCAGTCGAAATTCCCTGATATGAAAATGATGGCGACCTCCTTTTTAGGCAGAAGCAAGCAGGAGGCAATAAAGTGGCTTAAAACTGAGGAAGGCAGGCTTGCAAGCCCTAAGGTAAGCGAAAAGTTTCCGCCGACCTTTGTTACATGGTGCACAAGAGACTGGCTCAGGTATGAGGCATTTGACCTTATGAAGGAGTTGAAGCGATACGGTGTGCCTTACGGTGAATTCAAGGGTGACGGTATTATCGGTAACCACGCATGGACAATTGTAACGATTTTCAGTAAGGGTAAGGAATGCTTCATAAAATCAAAGGATTTTGTTATGAAGTATATTGATTGATATTCAAATATACTAAATTATGAGGTGTAGTAATATGGGAAAAATAACAGCATTTTTTATGTCAGTAATTTTTGTGATTATGAGCTTTTTAGGTATTCCCTTTGAAGATTCTGATCTTGAAAAAACTGAGCTTAATCCCGCTGTTGCAACAGAAGAAAGCATTGTTCTTTTTAAAAATATCTATGAAACAGAAACAAAGTGGCTTGCTTCCTTACAGCTTGAAAACGGTGCAATTCCTATGACAGGTGAAAAGAACGGTGACCTTCGCATGAATCCCTATTTTGCTGATTTTGCCGCTCTTGCACTTCTTGATAATGCGGAGGAATATGCAGATGTAATTAAGGCATATGCTGATTGGCACTTTGCTCATCTTAACACTGCCGAGGAGGACTTCAACGGACTTGACGGAACTGTTTATGATTATGTGATTACGGTGAAGGACGGAAAGGTTGTGGGAGAGAAGGCTTCTCAGCCTGAGGGCGGCGATTCTTACGATTCCACTGACTCTTATGCGGCGTCATTTCTTCAGGTGCTCAGCAAGTATATGCAGAAAACAGGCGACATTGCATATATTTCAGCTAATGCAAAGGATATAGAGAGAATAGCAGCGGTTATGACTGCTACATTACATAAAGGCCTTACATATGCAAAGCCCAACCATAAAGTAAAATACCTTATGGATAACTGCGAGGTTTATCAGGGTGCTGTTGCAGCAGCAGAGCTGTTCAGTGAACTCACACTTTCGGGTGAAGGCGATTTTTCTGCTCTTTCAGAAAAGTATGACGGACTTGCAGCAACGGTCAAGGATACCATAAACAAAAAGCTCTGGAACTTTGCCGGCAAAAACTATATTCCCGAGATGGACATTTTAGGCGTTCCTACAAAGATTTTTTACTGGCAGTATTATTATCCCTGTGCAACGGCTCAGCTTTTCCCCATTGCCAGCGGTATTATTGACCCTGATACACAAAGAGCTGAGTATCTTTACGGTAAATTCTGCGAGAATTATGAATGGGAAAAATTTGATATTCCCGATGATTTCTATTGGGGTGCAAACGTTTATACTGCCGCAGTTATGAACGACCTTGACAGAGTGGTTACATATATGACGGAGTACAGCAAGCTGCTTGAAAAGCATGCCTGGCCTTTATATAACGCTGACAGTGCAAGAGTATCCATGGCTGCACATATTATGCTTGAAAGAGCAGGAGCAGTTTAATCTGAGATTGTGCTTCTGTGTGTTCAGAAGCTGAATAAAAACAAAAAAGCTGCCGCAGGTTCGGCAGCTTTTTGTTTGCCGATAAGTTGAAAATTCTAATTTTTTTCAAAAAAGCTATTGACATTTCCGCAAAAATGTAGTATCATCTCGTATGGTTAGTGAAGACTAACTCGAATTTATGCGAAACAAGTTAGAATAAACTAACTTACATTCACTTATATATTAATGTACAGGAGGTACAGCTATGACATTAAAGGATATCAAGGTCGGTCACAGAGCAAAGGTCATAAAGGTGAACGGCGAAGGTGCAATAAAGCGCAGAATTATGGATATGGGTATTACAAAAGGCGTAGAGATTTATATAAGAAAGGTAGCACCTCTCGGTGATCCTATGGAACTTTTTGTAAGGGGCTATGAGCTTTCTTTAAGAAAAGCCGATGCACAGATGATAGACGTTGAGGAAATACATAAGTAATATTCATAACTTTATATGTTTATTTTTACATATGAAGTTAGTTGTAACTAATATATTTTGAAAGGATGATAAAAAAGATGAGCATAAAAGTTGCTCTTGCAGGTAACCCGAACTGCGGTAAAACAACTCTTTTCAATGCTCTTACCGGCTCTAATCAGTTTGTAGGAAACTGGCCGGGAGTTACCGTTGAAAAAAAGGAAGGTAAGGTCAAAAAGAACGCAGATATCACCGTTGTTGACCTTCCCGGTATATATTCACTTTCCCCTTATACTCTTGAAGAGGTTGTTGCAAGAAATTATCTTGTTGATGAAAAGCCTGATGTTATTCTCAACCTTGTTGACGGAACTAACCTTGAAAGAAATCTTTATCTCACAAGTCAGCTCACAGAGCTGGGTATTCCTGTTGTTATTGCAATCAATATGATGGACGTTGTAAGAAGAAACGGTGATAAAATTGATATTGATATGCTTTCAGTTGAGCTCGGATGCCCCATTGTTGAAATATCCGCACTTAAAGAGCAGGGAATAGACGAGGCTGTGGAGCTTTCCAAAAAGGCGGCTGCAAGGGGAAGAAGGGTACCTCAGCATAATTTCTCCGGTGAGGTTGAACATGCCCTTGCACATATTGAAGAGGCAATACTTCACGAGCTTCCCGATGAGGAGCAGAGATGGTACGCCGTTAAGCTTTTTGAAAGGGACAGTAAGGTTATTGAAAAGCTGAAAATCACCCCTGAGGTGCTGTCTCATATTGAAAAGGATATCTGCCACGTTGAAGAAGAGTTTGACGATGATTCAGAAGCAATCATCACAAACGAAAGATATGACTATGTTGCAAAGATTCTTGTCGGATGCTACAAAAAGAAAAACAAAAACGGTCTCACTCTTTCAGATAAAATTGACAAGGTTGTAACAAACCGTTTTCTTGCTCTTCCGATTTTTGCTGTTGTGATTTTCCTGATTTACTATATTTCAGTTTCAACAGTTGGCACCTGGGTAACGGATTTTATGAATGACGGTGTTTTCGGTGAAGGTTTTGATTTCTTCGGTAAATCAGTTCCCGGCGTACCTGTTGCCGTTGAAGCATTTCTGACAAAAATCAACTGTGCAGACTGGCTTCAGGGTCTCATTCTCGACGGTATCGTCGGCGG
>JAXJQQ010000051.1:0-6550 GCA_036311065.1 Acutalibacteraceae bacterium
AATTGAAGAATCTGTTTTACATCTGTTATATTGACCATCTTATCATCTCCACAAATTCTTATTTGTCTAACACATTATATCACACCTACACCACAAATTTCAATCAGTTTACATACACTTGTCACCTCAAAAGTAGCAGGTGTTTTTTATATCCAAAAACCTAAATTTCGGGATGTGAATACTGCGTTAGATTTTTGCCCAGTGATACTCGGTATCACTTGGAGACTTTTACATCTGGTAATTCTGGTAGATGGCTAAAATAGCCACTAACCAACTTTACATACAAAAAATATTTTAAGAAAGGAAGTGTTTATCTTCAACGTTCGCGACAGACCCATTTTATCACCGCACCCGTAGAGGGTGCTTTTTTTATGCCCAAATTCATTATCAAACAAAATTTTAATCTAATGGAGGAAAACTAATGAAAACTTTTAACGAAATCAAAATCATCGGTGTTGACCACGGTTACGGAAACATCAAAACCGCAAACCACTGCTTCAGAACAGGAATTACGGCTTACGATTCAGAGCCGCTTTTCACAAAGGATATGCTTGTTTACGGTGGTAAGTTCTATCTTATCGGTGAGGGGCACAAAGAGTTTCTTCCCGACAAAATCAAAGACGAGGACTATTACGCCCTCACTCTTGTGGCTATTGCAAAGGAGTTAAGTGCTGAAGACCTGACAGAAGCCACTGTTCACATTGCGGCAGGTCTGCCTCTCACTTGGACTGCAGGACAGAAAGAGAGCTTCAAAGCATATCTCACAAAGAACGAAGAGGTATCTTTCACTTGGCAGCATACCGAGTACAAAATCAGAATCGCAGGTGCAAGTATCTATCCGCAGGGGTATGCGGCGGTTTCACAGTTTGCAACCAAAATGGACGGTGTAAACCTTGTTGCTGACATTGGCAACGGTACTATGAATGTTCTCTATGTCATAGACGGCAGACCGCAATCGGAAAGAATGTACACAGAAAAGTTCGGAACACATTTCTGTACTGTTGATATACGTGAAGCATTCCTCAGAAAAACACAGAGAGAAATCAATGAGCATATCATTGACGAGGTGCTGTGCAAGGGTACTGCGAACATTGTTCAGTCTGATATGAAGATTATCAAGGCAGAGGTTGTGAAGTATGTATCTGAAATCTTTCACAGGCTTCGTGACCACGGGTACGACGAAAACACAATGATGCTGTATATAACCGGCGGTGGCGGTTGTCTTGTAAAGAATTTCTATAAGTTCAATGCAGACCGTATTCAGTTCGTTGATGACATCTGTGCGGCGGCAAAGGGTTATGAGTACCTTGCCGAAACTATGATGAAAAGTGGTAGGATATGAGTGAATACCGCATAAATGTCCGCTTTAATTTAAGCGACACAGAACACACGGAAATCATTGATTATCTGAACAGCCTTGATAAAGAAAAATACAAGTCAAGAAATCAGTTTATCATTGATGCGATAAAATCCGCTATTGCTTATAAAGAGAAACAGACAGCAGACGATAAACTGCTTGAAAAGTTCCGTGAAATTCTGAAAGAGGAGCTGTGTGGTATTTCAGTTACCGCATCAGCTCCTTCTCCTTCTTCGGAGAGTTTTAATATGGAATTGACCGAGGAGGAAAAGCAGAAAAATGATGCAGAAGCATTGGCGTTTCTTGATATGTTTTAACGGTGCCAAAACATTCAGATTTCGTAGCCATAGACAAAAACACAATAAAAAACGGCACCGCTTACGGTGCCAACAGATTGGAGGTGATATTTATGACCAATGATGAGAAAAAGCTCATACAAGCCAAGCACAGACTTGAGCAGGCTGAAAACCGCAACCGTAAAAAGGAACGCACAGAGCGAAACCACAGACTTATTGTAGAGGGTGCAATTTTGGAGAAGCTTTTACCTGAAATCAAGACAATGGACTTTACTGATATTGAGGGGTATTTACTCGAAAAGCTGAACTAAAGGCTGATATATTATGTCCCTTAAGGGCGCACTTACTCACCACCGTAAAGGCGGTGTAGTGCGCTCTCCGAGGGTATTAAGAAAAAATGTGAATCTTATAGTGTCAAGAAGTTTTCATTAACAATCTTCAATGCATCTACACCAAATTTGCAATCTTCAGAACGAGAATCAAGTGTTGTTTTATCAGTCCAATTATGATCAAAAAGGATTCTCCATTTTTTTGGTTCCAAAAGGCTCGGATTCATTCCTGTTATTCTAAATAGGATATTAGATTCATTTGATAATTCTTTTTCTCGTAAATCTTTATCTAACACGAACATTCTAAAACGGGGACCGACATCAGGGGCTCCTTGCCATGAATAGCGAAAATCTGAAAACATTAATTGGTCTAAAGAACTTGTATAAACTATTACTGCAGTAATTTTTTCATACGCCTCACTCGAGATAGGTGAATCAAAAGGTAACCTTGTTCCAATTTCAGGGTGAGTTAATATTCCGTTTTTCTCATTTGTAAGCAATGACCAAGGTTCAAGAAACCCATTCGAAGGGAAGTCGCTATAAGACCAATTTATATATAATAAATTAAATTCATTATCGCTAGGCTTTTCAAATTTCTTTGCTGCACTATTTATAAATTGTACCAACTTTGTTACTCTTGGCATAACACACTTCGATTTATTGTCTTCACATAACTTTTGAAATTCTCTTCTACCAACATCTGACAATAAAATAGTAGGGATTGCAGTTTTTACTCTGTGTTCAACAATTAATGGGAATTTCGGAGTTTTTACTTCTATATTTATTGTAGCAGTTGTATTAGCATCTTCGTTTTTATACACAAACCTTGCTTCAGGATTTGAACCATTTGCTCCAGTAGGCGGCTCATACAAAGCCTCTTTCCATTTTGTTCTTCCACAGTAGAAACTTAAAATTTCTATTTCGGACAATGCTTGAAAAAACATATCTCTATCATAAAAATTTTTTCCTGCTGCTAATTGGTTTTTAACGAAATTCTTTATGTCTTCTTCTCCGAATACAGTACTCATACCCATTAACTTGGCAGATAGGTTTACTATAAAATTTATAGTAAATGAATTATAATCTATTTTGCCATTATCCGTAATCGGAGTATTTATTGATGTTGAATTGTTAAACAATAATTGGCTTTCCCATTCTATTCCAGTTAGTTGTTTATTGATGCATTTTATAAGAAAATGTTCATCTGAATAATCATCTAACCAACCGTTATGCCAAGCATTTTCAAAAAATCCTATGAAATCATCACAAGAGGTTGGGAATGGTTTTTCACTTCTTTTACACATATTATACCTCTATTTTTTCGTTAAATATCTAAGTCAATAAAATCAAATTTTGCTTTTAAAAAGCACCTATAATCAGGTTCGTTTTCTGCCTCTGCATATTCTTTCTCAATTGTATTTTTAATCCACGCTAACATCCTATCGCTCATATCTTCATATCTGCAAATTTTAATCAAGCCTGCATCAGCCGCTTTGAGAATTTCTGAATAAGCATCTTCAATGACTTCAACATCTGTTATCTCAACAGGCTTTGAAGTTGCAACAGCGTTGCTGATATTTATACTGTCACTATTTTCACAAATATTGTCTGCTGAATAAATATAACCTGAAACACCTTTATATGTATCTTCTATTGCATTAGGGTAATATTCATCCAATCTTAATGTTCCGTCAGACTCAAAACCGTAACTTGCCCATTTGTGCCATTTACCGTTATGAGCAAAACCCGTTTCCTTGCAATGCTTTTCAATAGCATTGCTCAAATAAACCAAAACATTTTCTCTTTTAGTAGAAAAATAAATAAGCGGTGTGTTGTGATTAGATACTCTCGGTTCTAATACTTTAATGTCCCTAATCTGTGATGCGTGATAGTACAAAGAATTCACCCCTAATAAATTACTTTAATCATTATATCATAACCCAACCAACAAAAACAATCACTTAACCAAAGAAAGGACGTGATACCCGCAATTTATCACCTTGAAGCAAAAGTCATAACCCGTGGTGTCGGTCGCTCAGCCGTTGCCGCAAGTGCATATATGAGCTGCAGTGAAATCACTAACGAGTATGACGGCGTAAAACACGATTACACCCGAAAAGGCGGTCTTGTCTATGAGAGAATCTTTCTTCCGTCACACGCTCCGCCCGAATGGTGTGACAGAAGTAAGCTATGGAATGCAGTTGAAGAAACGGAGAAAACAAGAGACAGCCGTTTGGCAAGAGAGTTCATTGTTGCTCTGCCCGTTGAGGTCAGCCGTGAAAGGCAGATAGCAGAGGCAGAAGAATTTGCAAAAGCTCTTGTAAATGACGGCATGTGTGTTGATGTCTGTATTCACGATACAGGAGAAGGCAATCCTCACGCTCATATTATGGCAACTGTCAGGCCGTTAAACCCTGACGGTACTTGGCAAAGAAAAACCGAAAAAGAATATTTATGTATCAGAGACGGTAAGGAAAAAGGCTTTACCGCCTCTGAATTTTTATGTGCAAAAAATGAGGGTTGGGAAAAGCAGTATCAATACTATGTTGACGGCAAGAAGGTATATCTGCCACCGTCTAAGGCTGACGGTTATGAGAGAGTGAACAAATACCCGAAAAGCACAAAATACGGTAGACAGAATCCAATAAGCGAGCGTTGGAACAGCGATGAGCAGTTGTGTGAATGGAGAAAGCTATGGGCAGATATTGTAAACCGTGATTTAGAAGAAAAGAACATTGAGCCTATTGACCACCGCAGTTTTGCGGCAAGAGGAATTCTTCTGCAACCTACTATTCACGAGGGTGTTTCAAGCAAGAAAATGAAGAAGAAAGGCAAAGTCACTCAGAGGATGCGAATCAACATTCTTATTCATAAAGATAACAGTCTGATAATCAGCCTTCGTAAAACTGTTCAGGCACTTACAGAGCTTGTTATCACTGCGGCAAAACTGCTCATACCCGCACTTGCTGATGCTCTTGAAGGTATCCGTGTCGGTATGATTATTCTTGAATGCGAAAGAAAGAGCATCAACAAAATGAAGCATCAGGCTATTAATGAAGTCCGTGATGCAGATGAGTTCTATGTGTACTTTCATAAGCTGCAGGAAGATATTAAAACTACCGAAGAAAAGCTCAAAGAGGCAAAGAAGAAACTTAAGCTCACTCCCAAGGTTATGAAGCAAAAATATAACTCGGCAAAATGTGAGGTTGGTCACTATGAATTTGAGCTTAAAGAGCTGAAATTCAAAATGCAGAATATTCTCTCGCAAAACGAGTGCGAAACCGAACAGGATATTGTTAATGCAAAGGCTTACTTTGAGAAAATGCGTAGGTTTGAAATTCCAAAGCTTGAAGCCGAAGAAAAGAGAATGGAAGAAGAAATCCAAAAGACACTTACTCAGTACCAAGAAACCGAAAAGCAGGCTGATGAAGCAGATGCAGAAGAACTGAAAATCGAGAGAATGAAAATACGCCCCGAAAAAGAGGCCGAAGCAAGGCAAAAGGTTGAGGCAGATTACAACATCAGCGAATACGATTTCAACCGAAGCGTTGATACTGTTTCAAAACTCATAGGTGAGCCGTCACCTAATTATCTTACCAAGGCTGAAATAGCACAGCAGGAGGAATACGCCCGCTATGTCAAGCAGCAGGAAGAAAGACAGCGGCAAATCGAAGAACGGCGTAATAACCGTAACAACAAAAATATTAAAAATAAAAATGAAAGGAGCCGATAACATGGCTAACAAAAAGTTAAAAGCACCGGTAAACATCCCGGTAGAAAAAATTCATCCCTTTGAGGGACATCCGTATAAGGTTTTAGATAATGATGAGATGAATAATCTCATAGAGAGTATTCAGCAGAAAGGTGTTATCTCACCTATTGTTGTAAGACCGTTAGAAAACACAAATGATGAATATGAGATCATCTCAGGTCATCGAAGACTCAGAGCATCAGTGAAAGCAGGGCTGGAAACAGTACCTGCTTTAATTTATCCCGTAAGCAGAGATGAAGCGGCAATTATGCTTGTGGACAGTAATCTGCATAGGGAGCATATTCTCCCGTCAGAAAAGGCGTTTGCTTACAAACTGAAGCTTGAAGCATTAAATCATCAGGGTAAAACTTTTGGACAAGTTGGCCAAAAGTACAGCAGAGATTTAATGGCAGAATCCGTTGATGAAAGTTCAAGGCAGATACACCGTTATATCCGTCTAACAAGCCTTATCCCCGAACTTCTTGACCTTGTTGATGAAGAACGAATAGCCTTTACCCCTGCGGTAGAGCTTTCGTATTTAAATGAGGTAGAACAGGCTGATTTAGTCGAAGAAATCCGTGTCTGTGATGCTACTCCAAACTTATCTCAGGCTCAAAGGCTTCGTGCAATCAGCAGAGAGGAAGGTTTGACTCCTGAGCATATTGGTGAAATCTTGGCTGAAGAAAAGGCAAATCAGCGAGAGAAAATCAGAATCCCTGCTGAAAGAATACGAAAATACTTTCCGAAAAGCTACACAACCGAACAGATTGAAGAAGCAATCATAAAAATCTGTGAAAGCAGATACAGAGCCCGTCAG
>JAXJQQ010000052.1:0-3461 GCA_036311065.1 Acutalibacteraceae bacterium
ATATTTTTTATTTTCTTTATAACGTGCTTTGTAAACATCATTGATTGTTACGGTTTCTCCATCCAATTCGTATGTGATAGAAAACGGAAATTCACTTTCAGTAACCGTTGGTTTTAACTCTATACCGGCAATAAACGCAGAAATCACAGTAAGCATAATCGCAGCAACAAGGATTATTGTCGGTAAAAACAATTTAGACCTTTTCATAATAAAATATATACTCCTTATTAATGATTTATTTCTGACGCGCAGATTTTCAGTTGGATATACTATATTTTATATTGTATATAACAGCTATTACAAACCGCTTACAAACAAGACGTTTTATCAGGTTTCATCAAAAAAAGTCATCCAAAACGGCTGACTTTTTTTAATTAAGTTTTGTTAATTATCAGCTTTCCTTTTTACGCTTGATAAGTGACATAATGCACATACCAAGACCCATACCTGCAACACCGCTGATAGCCATTGCACCGTATGCAAACATACTGCCGATTACAGTGGGCACTGAAGTTTCAGCTGATTTCTTGTTGTTTGAGTTACCGAAAGCAACGAAGATACTTTCTGTGCTTTCTTTGCCGTTGAATGAGTTGAGGTCATAGCAATTCTTTGTACCAAAGCCTGCAACAGGTGTATACTTGCCGAAGTTTTCAGCTGAGTCGATGAAGTAGCCTGTTGAGGTCATACACTTACCTGCTTCAAAGCTCTTTGTGTAATAAATTGCGTTCCACTGCTTACCGCTGTAACCGTTTGTATCACCGGGCTTTTCAGTGCCATCTGTACAAAGTGAATTAACAACAGTGTAGTTGATGAATCTGTTACCGTTTGCAGTTGAAACTGTGTCAACCATATTTGCAGGAATCTTGGTGTAGCTGGGATTGTACTTGTCAACAATCCGAACAATTGAATAAATGCTGAATGCAATCATTGCAATACCGGCAGCAACACCGATTGATGAGAAAACAACTGTAGTAGTTGATACGTTAACCTTTGCATTGATTTTATTTATTTCTGCAGTAGCTCTGCTGATATTCTGCTTATGAAGAGTAGCATTACCTATACCGAGACGCGTCATTTCTTTTGCATCCCAAAGTTGAACCTTCCAATAACCTAACATCATATCATCAGCTTCGCTAAGTACAGCGTGTGAAACATGATACTGCTGCTTGAGGAAATGTACTGAAGCACCTAAAATAGCAATACCGCCTGCACCAAAAAGAGATGAAATCGCGATATCGGCAGCCTGATTACCTGTAAAGCAAGCAAACCACTGATTACCTGTTGCTGCCTCCTCTCTTAAAGCATCTGATGTAACACCAACCGCACCTTCAAGAAGGTTCATATCTGTACCAAGATATACAGAAATGGGTTCATAATCTTTTTCAGCTTCTTGGAGCTGTTCATTAAGCTCTTCATCGCTCATTTCAACTGCATTGTAAACAAGTACCGAATGAAGCTGACCTGAAGTAGCCATTGCACGCTGACCTGGAGTCATAGCAGCAACGAAGGGATAAAGAATGCTGTAATCAACCTGAGTCGTATCATTAAAGTATTCGTAGTAGTTTGATTCACCGTAAGGGATTTCGCTCAATATAACATTAAGACTATAAACAAGTGTTGCTGTGTACTGAGGATAAACCAATACCTTTTCTTTTTCTTCCTCTGTCATATCAGGGTCTGCCTTGATTTCTTCCATTTCCTCAAGTGCTGAATCGAGAAGAGTCTGGAACTGCTGAATTTTACCTGCTATTTCCTTAGCATCTTCGTAATACTGTTTTTTACCATAAACTGCTTCATCAGCAACTGTAGTCTTGATACGCTCGATAAGGTCACCACCGTCAGCAACACCCATTGAAAGAAGAATTCTGATGTTGTCGAGGATATTTGTGTTACCCTTTAAGAGGATATCTGCAAAGCCTTCATTGGTTGCAGGGAAATCGAGCATATAGTCACCCATATATGTCTTTACGCCTTTATCATCCTCAACATAATAATAGTTGAGCTGACGATAAGCGAGCTGAGCCTCTTTTTTACCTGCTTTGTAGTTTTCAGCGAATTCATTAGCAGCGATACGAAGGTTGTTTACCTCTGAGCTGTATGTATCCATTGCTTCTTCAAAAATAGTTTCGTAGTCAGAGATATTGAAGCCACCGTTCATATTCATAACTTTTACGTCTGTGATGGCATCGTCAACATTTGTTGACTTCTTGTAGCCGAGGTAAACAACCTTGTCACCGCCGGGATTAAGGTTTTTATCAAGTACAGTATAGCCTTTATCTGTGAGAAGCTTCTTAGCTTCGTCTTCAGTTGAGGCTTCTGCCATTTTGAGATCACTTAAATAATAAGTTACTCGACCTGCGCTTGCGGGCATCATCATTGTCATGCACATTGTCACAACAAGAAGCATGCTGATAAGTACTTTTAATAATTTCATCTGTAATTGTCTCCTCTCGTGTTTTTAAACAATATTTTCACTTTCACGCTTTTTCTTAAGTTTTACATAAATAACTGCACATGCTGCAGCAACAAGGAAAGCAACAATTACCGCAACAGAGCCCGTGCTGAGCATTGAGCCAACTAACCACCCATTATTATTATATTCATAAACCTTTATAAGGTAGATATAATCGCCGCCTGCATCCTCGTTAAGGTCCTGAGATTTACCGTCTTGGTTAGTGACACGAATTTCGCTATGAGAACCTGTAGCGGTACTTGTAGTGATATTCAAAACAGTCTCATCACCCACCTTAAGATCAAGCAATGGGCTGTATTTATAGGATGCTGGTTTTCTGCACTCATAAAGATAGATATACTCGCCGCCTGCTTTATAATTGAGGTCAAGAGTTGAAACCAAAGTGTATTTGTCAAGTGTCTTAGCAGGGTTCTTCTGGTTATTTGTAAGCTTAAGGTCATAAACAGCATCATTTTTATCAGCTGTTCGCTTCATACCGAGATAGATGTAATGTCCGCCTGCATCTTCATTAAGATCCTTTTTGATAATATCGGTGTATCCTGCTTCAAGAAGCTTGGTCACCGCCTGAATTTCTTCGCTTGAATCTGCTACAACATTGATGCTCTGAATATAAGGATTATCAGCACCCTCACGCTTAAATGAAAGCTGATTGCCGTGCATAAAATAGTCGTCTTCAACGAAGATTTCAGCTCCGCCCGATTTCACATTTTCATTGTAAGCAGTTATAAAGTGCTTGTTATCCATTGTGAGTACAGGCTCAAAATCACCATAAGAGAACATATCGGACATCTTGATTTCTGTAATCGGAGCACCTAAAGAGGGATGGCTTGAAACATAGACATAAACCTGACGCTCAAGAGCACAGTCAGCATCGCTCTTATCACCCTGTTCGGTAAGACTCGCAAGAGATACACGTGTATATTTAACAGGGAAGGTTTCTCCGTTATATGTAATAGTTCTATTGATTTCCGGTTCAGGACGCTCACCC
>JAXJQQ010000053.1:0-16571 GCA_036311065.1 Acutalibacteraceae bacterium
CAATATCATCTTCAAAAAAGGCTATACTTTGTGCACAAGATAAAAACTGTTCAGCATATACAGAGTTATCCGCATGGTCAAGGCAAGCGTCGTTATATGCATACTGTGATGCAAGCTCGGGATTACCTGCAGAAATTAATGCCCATATTTCTGAACGTATCGGACAACCCATGCCCTCTTTAAAAAATGAATTATTTATAATTCTTACAAAAATATATCCTTCGGATTAAAGAATTCTTTGAATTTGGATTTAATTCCGAATTCCGAATTCCGAATTCCGAATTTTCGGAGGAAGTTATGTATCTTCACCTCGGTCATCACACAGTTATAACACACGATGAAATAATAGGCATTTTTGACCTTGACAGCACCACTGTTGCAAAAAAGACAAGGGATTACCTTTCAATTGCACAAAAGGAAGGCAGAGTCAGGGAGGTCTCCTATGAACTGCCTAAAAGCTTTATCGTTTGCCGTGAAAAGGACGGCAGAAATATAGTTTATCTTTCTCAGATATCCACTTCAACACTTCTGAAAAGAACAGAGGAAGGATATTGATTTGAATTCGGAATTATGAATTCGGAATTCGGAATTGCGTGTAAGTTTTAAAAACAACTTGTTATTCCGCCGGATTTATGTTGTTCTGAATTTAATAAAAAAACAAAATTTTTAAAAAAAGCTTTTTCGATAATGAGAATTCTTTGAATTTTAAAATAAATATCAAAACAAATATTATACGGATAAGAATTTCAAAAATTCGGTCTACATTTTTTAGAAAAAGATTAATCAAAATTAATTTGGCGGGAGAAATTTTACATTAAGCTAAATTTTTACCGCAATTCCGAATTCCGAATTCCGAATTCCGATTTTTAGAAGGAGGTATCAGCCATGGATGAAAATCAGATTCAGGCTAATGCTGAAAATCAGGAAATTATAAACACAGAGGATACTGTAGAAACCATGAATACTGTTGTTACGGAGGAATATACCGCCGACGCTATTCAGGTTCTTGAGGGTCTTGAGGCTGTAAGAAAAAGGCCGGGTATGTATATCGGCTCAACAGGTCCGAGAGGTCTTCATCACCTTGTTTATGAAATTGTTGACAACTCAATTGACGAGGCTCTTGCAGGCTACTGTACCCACATTGAGGTTGAAATTCTCCCCGGTGATGTTATCACCGTAAGAGATAACGGCCGTGGTATTCCCGTAGGTATCAATGAGCAGCAGGGTCTTCCTGCAGTTACCGTTGTTCTTACAGTGCTTCATGCAGGCGGTAAGTTCGGCGGCAGCGGCTACAAGGTATCAGGCGGTCTGCACGGTGTTGGTTCATCGGTAGTTAATGCCCTTTCAGAATGGATGGAGGTTGAGGTTTCTCAAAACGGCCATATCCATCATCAGCGCTTTGAAAGAGGTAACATCTGCACTGACCTTACTGTTATAGGTGACACAACAGAAACGGGTACATTTATCCGCTTCAAGCCCGATGCACTTATTTTCCAGGAAACAACAGTTTACGATTATGAGATTCTTAAAACTCACCTTCGTGAGTCTGCTTTCCTTAACGCAGGTCTTTCAATCACTCTTACAGACAGAAGAGACGAAGAAAATGTGGTTGAGGATGTTTTCTGCTATCAGGGCGGTCTCGGCTCCTTTGTTGAGCATATAGGTGAAAGCTACGGTCTTACACCCGTTCACGAAAAGGTTATCCATTTTTCTGCAGTTGACGGTGACAGAAGTGCAGAAATTGCTCTTATGTATAACGACGGCTATAAGGAAAGAATTTTCTCTTATGCTAATAACGTTAATACCGTTGACGGCGGTACCCACGAAACGGGCTTTAAAACTGCACTTACAAAGGTGTTTAATGAATACGGTAAGAAATACGGCTATATTAAGGACGCCGATACAAAGCTCACAGGTGAAGACTGCCGTGAGGGTCTTGTTGCCGTAATTTCCGTTAAGCTCACCGAAGCTCAGTTTGAAGGCCAGACAAAGGGTAAATTAGGTAACACAGAAATCACAAAGCTTGTTTCAACCACAGTTTACAACAAGCTCTCAGACTATTTTGAAGAAAATCCTGCCGTTGCAAAGGCTATTGTTTCAAAATCTCTTGACGCTTCAAGAGCAAGAGAAGCCGCAAGACGTGCAAGAGAAGCTGCAAGAAGAAAGTCACCGCTTGAATCAAACTCTCTTCCCGGTAAGCTTGCCGACTGCATGGAAAAGGACCCCACCAAAACAGAAATTTACATCGTAGAGGGTGACTCTGCGGGCGGCTCTGCAAAGGAAGGAAGAGACAGAACTATTCAGGCTATCCTTCCTCTTTGGGGTAAGATGCTCAATGTTGAAAAGTCAAGACCTGACAAGGTTATTTCCAACGAAAAGCTTCTTCCCGTTGTAACCGCTCTGGGTGCAGGCTTCAATGAGGATTTTGATGTAGAAAAGCTCCGTTACCACAAGGTCGTTATTATGGCCGATGCCGATGTCGACGGTGCTCATATCAGAACACTGCTTCTCACCTTCTTCTTCCGTTATATGAGACCCCTTATTGACGGCGGCTTTGTTTACATCGCTCAGCCCCCTCTTTATAAATTAAGTAAGGGTAAGAAGCACGAATATGCATATTCTGACGAAGAAAGAGACAGGAAGATGGCTGAAATGCCCGGTGCTGACATACAGCGCTACAAGGGTCTTGGTGAAATGGACCCCGAGCAGCTCTGGGAAACCACAATGAATCCCGAAAACAGAATTATGCTTCGTGTTACTCTTGAAGATGCAATTCAGGCAGACGAAACCTTCTCCATTCTTATGGGTGACCAGGTTGAGCCAAGACGTGATTTCATCACAAAGAATGCAAGATACGTTCAGAATCTTGACGTTTAATTGAATTGGGAATTAGGAATTCGGAGTTCGGAATTGCGTGATAAGTTTGATAAAACTTTAAGTTGTAGTCCGCCGAATTTACCTTGTTTCTGAATTTATAAAAATTTTAGGTTAATCATTAACTGCAAAAATGATTTATTTATAATGTTTTAAAAATATATATTCTTCGGATAAAAGAATTCTTTGAATTTGGATTTAATTCCGATAAGATTTCACCGTCAGGTGACACCTCTTTCTTGCCTCTCCTGAAAGGAGAGGTGGCACGACAAAGTCGTGACGGAGAGGTTTTCCGAATTCCGAATTCCGCTTTCCGAATTTACAATAAGGAATTGATATAAAAAAATGACACCATACGGAATAGTTTACAGAGAAAACCCACACGCATTCGGGGAAAGTGTTAAGGTGTGGCAAAAAAAATTCGGTGTACTGACAAAAAACAGCATTATAAAAATGTTTCTTATAATGCTTATTGAAATTGTTGCCTGCTCTTTTCTGATGCTTTTAATAAAGGCTGACCCCTTTTTCATTGTAACAACGCCTGTTTTCGGTGCTGTTATGGCAGTGATTGCTTATTTCAGCATTGTTAAAAACAGCGTTGTAAGGCAGACGGTTAGGGCAAACTTCCGTCCCGACGATGTAAGAAAGCAGGTTGTGCTTTTTGAGGACAGACTTGAATATACAACCTCCTTCGGCAAGGGTAGTTATTATTACAATGAAATACTCTTTGCCCACGAGAAAAACGGTGTGCTGACAGTTATTATTGACACAAATGCACTTCCCGTTTCAATTTACAGGCACGGTATTGAAAAGGGAGAATACGAAAAGTTCACTTATATTTTAAGGGGCTGTCTGGGCGGAAAATACGAATATGAAGGAGGAAAATTGTGATGAAGCATTTTTCTCTGGAATATTATCTTACACCTGAGGACTTTAAAATATACAAAAGGCTTGTTCTTAAAAGCATGCTTTCAGCAAAGCTTAAGTCTTTACTTTTTGCAATTATTCTTGTAGTCGGGCTTTCGGTTTTTGTAATAGCCGATTCTGATTTTGAGTCTGTGCCTATGTACTTAATGCTTTTTGTAATTTCCGTTACTGCTTATTTAACCGTAAGCACAGGACAGACAAAGGAAATGGAAGAAAAATCACTTCTTCTTAAAAAGAAGCTTTACGTTGATTTTTACTCCGACCATTTTGTGGTGAATACTCACCCAGATGAATTTTCAAAAAGCTACTCAGAAAAGCATTACGGCTTTGACAAGGTTATGTCTGCTGTTGAGACCGAAGGCTATTTCTATTTTACATTTACAACAAACAATATTCTTATTATTCCCAAAAGAGCCCTCACTCAGGAGCAGTACGGGATGATAAGGAATCTGATTGAGAATCTGTTTGCTGATAAGTACAGGAAAATCTGATTTAACTCACCCGACCTCTCTACGAGAGAGGTAGAGATAACTTTCTCTGGCAGAGATGAAAAAGCATTTTAAAAAAGAAGAGCTTGAACAGATTATGTTAAAACTGAAAAAGTAAATTTTTGAATTACTCCTATACCTTGTTAAAAATTTATGTATCGATTCGCCGAGAAAACCCTTCCACCGCAAGCGGTCTCCCTTCCCTTTCAGGGACGGCACTGCGACTCATACAAAATGAATATAAAACCTTAAGTTAGACCAAAATTCTGCATTTTGCACTTTGCATTTTGCATTCTATGTAGGTGATAAAATGGAAAATTTAAACTATGAAAACCAGACAATAATTGATGTTGACCTTAATAAGGAAATGAGAAAATCATTCCTTGACTATTCAATGTCAGTTATTACTTCCCGTGCACTTCCCGATGTAAGAGACGGTCTGAAGCCTGTCCACCGCCGTATTCTTTACACCATGCACGAAAACGGTCTTTATCCCGAAAAAGCATACCGTAAGTGTGCCGATACCGTAGGCTCAGTGCTTGGCTCCTATCACCCCCACGGTGACGCATCTGTTTACGATGCAATGGTACGTCTTGCACAGAAGTTCTCAACAAGATATATCCTTGTTGACGGTCACGGTAACTTCGGTTCAATTGACGGTGACCCCCCTGCTGCTTACCGTTATACTGAAAGTAAAATGAGCAAAATTTCAATGGAAATGCTTACGGATATTGATAAGGATACCGTTGACTTTGCTCCTAACTACGACGACCGACTGAAAGAGCCCACCGTTCTGCCTTCACGCTTCCCCAATGTGCTTGTTAACGGCTCAACGGGTATTGCTGTAGGTATGGCAACAAACATTCCCCCTCACAATCTCCGTGAGGTTATTGAGGGTATGTGCTATTATATCGACAACCCCGAAGCAGAGCTTGACGAATTAATGCAGTTCATCAAGGGTCCCGACTTTCCCACAGCAGGTATTGTTATGGGCAGAGCCGGTATCAGAGCCGCTTATGCAACAGGCCGCGGTAAAATCGTTGTCCGTGCAAGAACGGAAATAGTAGAAAACAAAAACGGCAGATTTTCAATCGTTGTGTCCGAGCTCCCCTATCAGGTTAATAAGCGCCGCCTTATTGAAGCTATGGCAGACCTTGTTAAGGATAAGAAGATAGAAGGCATTGCAGATATCAATGACTACTCTAACCGTGAGGGTATGAGACTTGTTGTTGACCTTAAAAGGGATGCTAACCCTCAGGTTGTTTTAAATCAGCTGTTCTCATATACACAGCTTCAGATTTCTTACGGTATTATCACCCTTGCCCTCGTAAACGGTGAGCCGAAGATTCTTACCTTAAAGCAGGTGCTTGACCACTATATCAAGTTCCAGGAAGAGGTTATTGTAAGAAGAACACGCTATGACCTTAAGAAGGCTCAGGAAAGAGCACATATTTTGGAAGGTCTTATGATTGCCCTTGACTTTATTGACGAGGTTATTGCAATCCTTCGTGCTTCAAAGGACCAGGCAAGCGGTAAACAGGCACTTATTGACCGCTTTGAATTAACAGATATTCAGGCTGATGCCATTGTTAAAATGAGACTCGGACAGTTAACCGGTCTTGAAAGAACAAAGATTGAAGAAGAGCTTGCTGCACTTAAGGAAAAGATTTCCGAATTTATGGAAATTCTTTCATCTGAAGGCAAGGTTCTTGAAATTATCAAAACAGAGGCTATGGTAATTGCCGATAAATTCGGTGATGAAAGAAGAACAGAAATTGCTGCAGTCAGCGGTGAGGTTGATATTGAAGACCTTATTCCTGAAGAGGAATGTGTTTATACTCTTACAACCCTCGGTTACATCAAGCGTCAGCCCGTTGAGGCTTATTCACTGCAGAGACGCGGTGGCAGAGGCGTTAAGGGTATGACAAGAAGAGAAGAGGACGTTGCGGAAACAATGTTCACCTGCTCAAGCCATGACTTTATTATGTTCTTTACCACAAAGGGTAAGGTATACCGTCTTAAGGGCTATGAAATTCCCGAAGGCAGTAAGCAGAGTAAGGGTATGAACGTTGTTAACCTTCTTCCCCTTGAAGCTGACGAAAAAATAAGCTCAATGATAAGAGTGCCCGACTTCGGCGGCGAAGAGACAAAGTATCTTTGCATGGTTACAAGAAAGGGTATTATCAAGAGAACTGACCTTGAACAGTATAAAAACCTTCGTAAGAGCGGTATTATTGCCATTAACCTTGATGAAGGCGATGAGCTTGCATGGGTATGGCTTACCGACGGTAACGACGATATCCTTGTTGCAACAAGAGGCGGTATGAGTATCCGCTTTAACGAAAAGGATTGCCGTCCCATAGGCAGAACTGCGAGAGGTGTTAAGGCAATTGAGCTAAAGAGGACGACGAGGTTGTGGGAATGTGCGTAATTTCTGAGGGTCAGGACAGCACAAAGAAGATTCTCACCGTTTCCGAAACAGGTCTTGGCAGACTGAGTGAGCACGATGAATACAGACTCCAGTCAAGAGCAGGTAAGGGTGTTCTTAACTACCATACTGAGCGCTTCGGTCTTGTTGCAAGTGTTGCAATTGTTAATGAAGATGACGATCTGATTCTTATTGCTTCTGACGGTATTATCATCAGAATTCCCGCTTCACAGATCAATATTGTTTCACGTACATCAAAGGGTGTTCGTGTTATGAAGGTTCAGGAGGGCGAAAAGGTTGTTTCCGCAATCGCCGTCAGAAAGAGCGAGGAAGAAGTTGAAGCAGAGACTGAAGGAGAAGTCGAAGCTCAGGCTGAAGCAGAAAGTGAGTAATTAAGCAGGGAGCGACGTTTCGTCACTCTGATAGCTGCAATATAAATGAATTGCCTTCGGCATGAATTGGTTTTACCGTGAATTGACCTTGCGGTCATAAATTGCACCTGCGGTGCATTAAAAAAGCGGACAGTAATGCCCTTTCAGGGTATAAAAAGAAAGAAGTGAACAAATGGCAAAGAAAGTCAAAAGAAAAATGCCTCTGTCAGTTGCAGATTTTTTCTGGCGTGACAGGGCAAGAAGAGCAAAAAACTTTTATTTTCTTTTAACGGTATTTGTAATTTTAGCTGCTGTTACCATGGCATTTATCAATAATAAGCTTGACCTTCTGACAAGTAATCATGAGGTAAAGCCTGATACCACCGATATAAATCAGACAACACAGATTGTTTATCACGAGGATGAGTTGGAGCTTATGAATGCCATAAGCGATGCAGGCTCAATCAATGAATATCTTTATCAGTGGGCTAATAACGGCGGTACTTTATATTCAAGCAAGAATGTTATCAATATTCTGCTTGTAGGTCTTGATTCTGACGATGCACTTGAAAACGGAGGAAGATCGGATACACTTATTCTGGTTTCCCTTAACAAGGCAACTGGCAAAATCAATATGACTTCATTTTTCCGTGACTCATGGACATATATGAACATAGACGGTCATGACAGATACAACAAAATCAATTCTTCTTATTATTACGGCGGACCTGAAGGTCTTATTGATACAATTGAAAAGAATTTTAAAATTGATATTGATTATTATGTTGCTGTTGACTTTTCTTCCTTTGTTGATATTATCAACGCTCTTGGCGGTCTTACCGTTGAAGTGCAGGAATATGAGGCAAATTATATCAACCGCACAACTGTGCATACAATAGAGCACGGCCCTGCGGTTAAGCTCAACGGATATGAGGCACTTGTTTTTGCAAGAATCAGAAAAAGTGACTCCGACTCTGACGTAAGCCGTACAAGAAGACAGAGAATGGTTATTTCTTCACTTATTGAAAGTGCAAAGGGAGCTTCAATAAGTCAGCTTAACGATGCTCTTGATACGCTTTTCAAGCACGTTAAAACAGACCTTACCCAGATGCAGATTCTCTCTTATGCCACTCAGGCAATTACAAAGGGCTGGATAAATTATGAAATTGTTCAGCATACCTTAAGTGACGAGGATGTTTTTGCAACAGGCTATGTCGGTGACAGCTCCGTTGTATTTATGGATTATCCCCTTGCGGCACAAAGGGTACAGACTGCTGTTTACGGAGATACAAATATAGTTCTTGATGAAAACAGAGTAAAGCTGTTTTCATTAGTAAGGAGATTTGGTTAAATGGATTATATAGGAACAAAACATGAAGTAAAAATTACGGTTACAAAGGAAGTTACAGCCGCTGCTATGCATTCCGGCTCTCTTGAGGTTTTCTCAACACCCTTTATGGTTGCTCTTATGGAGCAGGCTTCCTGCGAGCTTTTGCAGAAGCTTCTTCCCGAAGGAATTACATCTGTCGGTACTGCCCTTAACATTCAGCACCTGGCTGCAACTGCAGTTGGTGTTGAGGTCAGAGCTGTTGCAACTCTCACCTCCTTTGACGGAAGAAAGGCTACCTTTGATGTTGAGGCTTATGATAATGCAGGTCTTATAGGCAAGGGTACCCACGAGCGTTTCTCCATAAAGATTGATAAATTCCTTCAGAAGGCTCAGGAAAGAGCTGAAGGTTGATTTTATATGAAAGGAAAGCCGATTTATCGTAAGATAAAATCGGCTTGGTTTTCTATGGCATATTTTGATTATGTAATATTTGACTTTGACGGTACCGTTGTTGATACTGGTGAAGGTATTATAAAATCTCTGCAGTATTCCTTTAGTGAAATGGGCAGAGAGGTGCCCGATATCAGTGAGCTTAAAAAATTTATCGGTCCCCCGATTCATTACAGCTACACCACCTATTACGGTGTAAGTGAAGAACAGGTGGGCGAATATATCAGGAAGTACCGTGAGCGTTATAAGGTCAAAGGCATTTATGAGTGTCGCCTTTATGAGGGTATGACTGAGCTTCTTGATTCACTGAAGGCAAAGGGAATTAAAATCGGTATTGCTTCAAGTAAGCCTCAGCACCTTATTTACAGTGTTTCAGATTATCTCGGTATAACGGATAAGTTTGATGCGATCGTCGGTGTTAAAATTGACGACAGTAATCATAGCACCAAAACTGGACTCGTTCTTGAAGCCATGAAGCAGCTCGGTGCAGAGGATAAGAGTAAGGTGCTTATGGTCGGTGACCGCCTTTATGATATTGACGGTGCAACGGGTGCAGAAGTGAAATCCTGCGGTGTTTTATGGGGCTACGGCAGTGAAGAAGAGTTCAGAGAGCACGGAGCTGACTACATTGTAAAAAGTGCCGATGAAATTGTGAAAATTTCGCTTTATAATTCGGAAAAAGAATAATAATTACTGCAAAAAGTGACAAAGAGTCACAAACTTAATTCTGTTTGACAGAAATTTTTAAAATGATGAATGGTACATTTAAATAAAAATTATTCAACAGAAATCTGTAAAACAATCAAGAATTTTCCACTATGGTTTTAAATAATGTGGAAAACTTTTTAAAGACAATAAAGGTAAGGATACACTATGAAGTATTTTGCAAAGGAATATGATGTTATAGTAATCGGTGCGGGCCATGCGGGAATTGAAGCAGGTCTTGCTGCCGCACGCCTCGGAACAAAGGTCGGCGTGTTCACTATCAATATGGACTGGGTAGGCAATATGCCCTGCAACCCTTCAATCGGCGGAACATCAAAGGGTCACCTTGTACGTGAGATTGACGCCCTTGGCGGTGAAATGGGTAAGGCAGCTGATGCAAATACTCTCCAGAGCCGTATTCTGAATTTAGGCAAGGGTCCTGCCGTTCACTCCCTCCGTGCTCAGATTGACCGCAGAAGATACAGCGAATATATGAAGCACGTTATGGAAAAAGAGGAAAACGTTGAAATGGTTCAGGCTGAGATAGTTGACCTGACTCAGACAGACGACGGCAAATGGCAGGTTGTTACAATGCTTGAAGCTATATATCATGCAAAATGTGTTATACTTGCAACAGGTACCTTCCTTGGCGGTAAGATTTATGTCGGGGATGTGGTTTTTGACGGTGGTCCCGACGGTATGTTTGCTTCAACAAAGCTCGCTGCGGCTCTGCAAAAGCTTGGAGTTTCAACAAGGCGTTTCAAAACGGGTACCCCTTCAAGAGTCAACAGAAGAAGTGTTGACTTTACAAATCTTGAACGTCAGGACGGAGATGAAAGAGTGGTTCCCTTCTCCTTTGACGGAGAATATAAGCCCGAAAATAAGCTCCCCTGCTATATAACATATACCAATGAAAAAACCAAGAAGGTTATTCTCGATAATATCCATCGTTCTCCCCTTTACAGCGGTAAGATAGACGGAGTCGGTCCAAGATACTGCCCTTCAATTGAAGATAAAATAGTCCGCTTTGAGGAAAAACAACGCCATCAGCTTTTTATTGAGCCCTGCGGTGAAAATACTGAGGAAATGTATCTTCAGGGTATGTCATCATCTTTGCCTGAGGATGTTCAGCTTCAGTTTCTTAGAACCATTCCCGGACTCGAAAATGTTCAGGTTATGAGAACGGCTTATGCTATTGAATATGACTGTGTTGATCCGATTTCGCTTAAGAATACCCTTGAATTCAAGGATTTCCCCGGTCTTTACGGTGCGGGCCAGTTCAACGGCTCAAGCGGTTATGAGGAGGCAGCGGCTCAGGGACTTGTTGCAGGTGTTAATGCGGCTCAGAAAATCCTGGGTAAAGAGCCCCTTATTCTTGACAGAGCATCATCTTATATCGGTACACTTATAGATGACCTTGTAACAAAGGGATGCAGTGATCCGTACAGAATGATGACCTCACGCTCAGAATACAGACTGCTTCTCCGTCAGGACAATGCGGATATCCGCCTTACGGAATACGGATATAAGGCAGGTCTTGTGCCTGAAGAAAAATGGCAGAGGTTACAGACAAAGCTTCAGCTTATTGAAAAAGAAAAGGAAAGAGTTTCACTTGTGCCTGTTCCTCCCTCGGAGGCGTTAAACAAGATGCTTGTTTCACGTGGAACATCTGCATTAACAACGGGCTGCAGACTTATAGAGCTTTTAAAAAGACCTCAGCTTGACTATGAAAGCCTGAGAGAATTTGATAAGGAAAGACCGGATCTGCCTTACGAAATCTTTGAGCAGGTTGAAATCAGCATAAAATATGAAGGCTATATAAAGCGTCAGCTTGCTCAGGTTGATGAAATGCGCCGACTTGAGGTTAAAAAGATAGACTTTATTGAGGATTATAAGGAAATAACGGGACTTCGTATGGAGGCTCAGGAAAAGCTCAATAAGGTAAGACCTGCAAACTTAGGTCAGGCTTCAAGAATAAGCGGTGTAAGTCCTGCAGATATTTCAGTTCTTTTAATTTATCTTGCAAAAAGGAAGTGACAAAATGGAAAACACATTTATTTCTCTCCCCTTGTTAAAAGAAAAGGCTGCCATTTACGGTGTTGACCTTGATGACAGAGCCCTTGAAAGATTTGATATTTATGCAAGAAATCTTGTTGAATGGAATGAGAAAATCAATCTTACAGCTATAACGGAGCCCGATGAAATTGTTATTAAGCATTTTGTTGACTCCCTTACAATATTTTCCGCCATTGATATTCCGCAGAATGCTAAAATAATTGATGTCGGCACAGGTGCAGGCTTCCCGGGTATACCGATGCTTATTGCAAGACCTGACCTTGATATTACACTTATGGACAGCACGAATAAAAGACTGAATGTTATAAGGGATATACTTCAGAAGCTGGAGCTTAACGCAAATGTTGTTCATTCAAGAGCAGAAGAAGCAGGTAAAAGCCCCGTTTACAGGGAAAAATATGATTTTTCAACGGCAAGGGCTGTTTCAAATCTAAGGGATTTATCGGAATACTGTATTCCTTTTGTAAAGATAGGCGGAGCCTTTATTTCAATGAAGGGTGCAAAGGCTGATATTGAAATTGAAGAAGCGGCAAAAGCAATAAAGACCCTTGGCGGTAAGGTTACTGAAAAAAAGACCTTTGAACTTGAGGATACAGGTGAAAGAACTATTGTTATTATAAAAAAAGTTTCGCCTACTCTCCCCAAATTTCCCCGTCCTTCGGCAAAAATTACGAAGAATCCTATCAGATAAGGTAATTTTTATAATAAAAACGGATTTTCCTGTCGCAGAGTTTTTGTTTACAACCTCCTTTTTATGTGCTATTGTATAGCCAAAGGAGGTTTTTATTTTTGATAAGTACAGAAAAATCCTCTGCCTTTACAAGTATTGATATTTCATCGGAAAAGCCCAAAACAGCGGGACAGGTGCTTCTTATACCAAACGAACAGATATCACCTAACCCAAATCAACCACGTCAGGTGTTTGATCAGGGTGAGCTTGTAAATCTTGCTATAAGCATAAGAATGAACGGCATATTACAGCCTATAACTGTCAGACAAAAGGAAAAAGGCTATGAGCTGATTTCCGGAGAAAGGCGTCTTAGGGCATCAAGGATTGCGGGGATGACAACTGTTCCTTGTATTGTAATTGATGCAAATCGCCTTAAATCTGCAGTATTTTCTCTTATAGAGAATCTGCAAAGGCAGAACTTAGGATATTTTGAAGAGGCCGTTGCCATTGAAAAGCTGATGCATGATTTCTCCCTTTCTCAGGATGAGGTTGCAAGGCGCCTGGGTAAAGCACCGTCCACCGTGTCAAATAAGCTCAGGCTTTTATCGTTGCCTGAGGAAATAAAAAGGCTTATCCTTGAAAACGGTCTTTCCGAACGCCATGCAAGAGCACTTTTAAAGCTTGAAGCAGATGATATGCCACAGATACTCGGCAAGATAATTGAAAGGAAGCTGAATATAACTCAGGCGGAAGAGCTTATTGAAGCCTTTCTGTTACAGAAGGATTCCCCGAAAAGAAATACTAAGCGTATGTTCAGCGATGTGAAGATTTTCCTTAATACTATAAATCACGCCGTTGATACAATGATAAAGGCAGGAATTGAAGCTGATATAAAAAGAAAGGATAACGGTGAAAGCTACATATATCAGATTATGATACCGAAAAAAGCTATGTACAAAGTCAAAGGGGTAACGGATATATCCGCCTGCCCTGATAAAAACAAGGACAACAATGTTGGTAACACTGCTTGCGGTGATTCCATATAATCATATCTTTCTCTTTCACACCCCGAAAAAGACCTCGTTCAAAGCAACGAGGTCTTTTTCATTGGTGGCCGAAGTCAGATTTTAGGGTGATAGGTTAAATAATATCCGAATAAATTGTCATACCCATGGTTTGCCCTGAATACTGACTACTAAAAAAGTTTCACATGAAACATTTTAAAAAAAATTCCCCATAGACCTTTAAAATACCGATTTGATGTGCTATAATTAATCTCACAGGTTAAAAATACTCGTTTTATATATAAAGAAAGGAAAAAATATGGGAAAAGCTATTGCAATGGTTAACCAGAAGGGCGGTGTGGGAAAGACCACCTCTGCGGTGAATCTTGCCGCAGCAATAGGTCACTACGGCTATAAGGTGCTTCTGGTTGATGCTGACCCTCAGGGAAATGCCACAAGCGGACTCGGAATTAACAAAAGAGAGGTTTCGCAGTCATCCTATGATGTTATTGTGGGCAGTGCAGATATAAAAAATGTTATCCGTACAACATCCTTCAGGGGTCTTGATATATTGCCTTCAAATATGAATCTTGCAGGTGCAGAGCTTGAGCTTGTTGATATGCAGGGCAGAGAATCCCGCATAAGAAATGCCCTGGCACCTGTTAAAGAAAAATACGATTTTATTATTATAGACTGTCCGCCTTCACTTGGGCTTTTAACGGTTAATATCCTTTGTGCCGTGGACAGTGTTATAGTGCCCATACAGTGCGAATATTACGCCTTAGAGGGCCTTTCACAGCTTATGAATACTGTAAGACAGGTAAAGCGTTTATATAATCCTATGGTGGATTTAGAGGGTGTTCTGCTGACTATGTATGACGGCAGACTCAACCTCACTCAGCAGGTTGTATCTGAGGTTAAGCGCTTTTTCCCGCAGAAGGTATATGCTTCGGTTATTCCGAGAAACGTCCGTCTTTCGGAAGCACCCTCCTTCGGTAAGCCCGTATATTATTATGATAAGGGCTCCAAGGGCAGTGTTGCATATGACGACTTTGCAAAAGAATTTCTAAAAAAGAATAATAAACGACCGAAAGGATAATAATTATGGCAGTGAGCAAAAAAGGTGGCTTGGGTAAAGGTCTTGATGCACTGTTTATTGATAACTCTACGGAAGAAAAAAGCTCTTCTATGGTGAATATCAATGATATTGAGCCTAACCGTGATCAGCCGAGAAAAACCTTCACCGAGGAAGCTCTCCGTGAGCTTTCCGATTCAATTGCAATGCACGGAGTTCTTCAGCCCTTGCTTGTAAGACCTCTTTCTGACGGCGGATATCAGCTTATCGCCGGTGAAAGAAGATGGCGTGCATCAAGAATGGCAGGTCTTACAGAGGTTCCCGTTTATATCAAGGAAATGTCAGACAGGGATGCAATGGAGTTCGCTCTTATTGAAAACCTTCAGCGTGAGGATCTGAATCCCATTGAAGAAGCAGAGGGCTTTAAGCTTCTTATGGATACCTACTCCCTTACTCAGGCTGAGGCGGCAGAGCGTGTGGGCAAGTCCCGTCCTGCAGTTGCAAATGCTCTCAGACTTCTTGCTCTTCCCGAAGCAGTTCTTCTTATGGTTAAGGAGGGTAAGCTTTCTTCAGGCCATGCAAGAACACTTCTTCCCGTAACTGATGAAAAAACACTTATAAAATTAGCAGAGGAAATTGTTAAAAAAGAAATATCCGTCCGTGAAACGGAAAGAATAGTAAAAAGCATTCTTAATCCCAAAAAGGATAAGGATAAATCAAAGAAATCTCCCAGGCGTGACCCTTATTATGACGAATGTGAGCTTGCTATCCGTGAGGAATTAGGCAGAAAGGCAGAAATTCACGTCGCTAAGGGTAACAAGGGAACAATTGAAATTGAATTTTTCAGCAAAAGCGACCTTGCAAGTATACTTGAAGCACTTGCAGGCAATTAAATTTACAATAAAAAAAAGGAGCATACTAAAATGTTAGATATAAAGATTATAAGAGAAAACCCTCAGAAGGTTAAGGATGCAATGAAAACAAGAAACAAGGATATGGATGCTATCGTTGACGAAATCCTTGAAATTGACAAAAAAGCAAGAGAGCTCACTCAGAAGGCTGATGCACTTAAGGCTGAGCAGAACGCTGCAAGCAAAAAGATTCCTCAGATTAAAAAAGAGGGTGGCGACATCAGCGAAATTATGGCAAGAATGAACGCTATCAAGGAAGAGGTTAAGGTTCTTGACAGTGAAAAGAACGAGCTTGCCGCAAAGCAGAAGACAATGATGTATGAGTTCCCCAATGTTCCTTCAGATACTACTCCCGTTGGTAAGGATGACAGTGAAAATGTAGAAATCCGCCGTTGGGGTGAGCCCAGAAAGTTTGATTTTGAAGCAAAAGCACACTGGGATATCGGTGCAGACCTTGGTCTTCTTGATCCCGAAACCGCTGCAAAGGTAACAGGTGCACGCTTCCATTTTTACAGAGGCCTCGGTGCAAGACTTGAAAGAGCTATAATAAACTTCTTCCTCAACACACACACTGAGCACGGCTATACTGAGGTGTTCCCTCCCTTTATGGTTAACAGAGCTTCTATGACAGGTACAGGTCAGCTTCCCAAGTTTGAAGAGGATGCATTCAAGCTCACAAACGACTATTTCCTTATCCCCACCGCTGAGGTTCCCGTTACAAATATGTACCGTGACGATATTATTGACGGCGACAAGCTTCCCATGAGCTTCTGCGCTTACTCCGCTTGCTTCAGAGCTGAGGCAGGCTCTGCCGGCAGAGATACAAGAGGTCTTATCCGCCAGCATCAGTTCAACAAGGTTGAATTGGTTAAGTTCGCAAAGCCCGAAGAAAGCTACGCTGAGCTTGAAAAGCTCACAAACGACGCTGAAAGAGTGCTTCAGCTTTTAGGTCTCCCCTACCGCGTTGTTGCTCTTACCACCGGTGATATCGGCTTCTCAAGTGCAAAGACCTACGATATCGAAGTATGGATGCCCTCCTACGGCAGATATGTTGAAATCAGCTCCTGTTCAAACTTTGAGGATTTCCAGGCAAGACGTGCTTCAATCCGCTATAAGAACGGACCTAAGGACAAGGCACAGCTTGTTCACACCCTCAACGGCTCAGGCGTTGCAATTGGCAGAACAACAGCTGCAATTCTTGAAAACTATCAGAATGCTGACGGCACAGTTACAATTCCCGAAGCACTCGTACCCTATATGGG
>JAXJQQ010000054.1:0-12052 GCA_036311065.1 Acutalibacteraceae bacterium
GATTCAGGCTGAACAGGGCATCAAAGAGCTTGAAAAGCACGTAGACAGCCTTATCGTAATTCCCAACGAAAGACTTAAGCTTCTCGGTGACAAGAGTCTCAGTATGAAGGACGCTTTCGGCAAGGCTAACAGTGTTCTCTGGCAGGGTGTCAAGAGTATTTCAGACACAATCAAGGTTCCCGGTTACATCAACCTTGACTTTGCAGATATCAAGAGCGTTATGAAGGATGCAGGTCTTGCTCATATGGGTATCGGCCGCGGCAGAGGTGCTGACTGTGCTTCTGAAGCTACAAAGCAGGCCATCACAAGCCCCCTTCTTGAAACCGCAATTGACGGTGCAAGCGGTGTTATCATCAACGTTACATGCTCATCTGATATGTCACTTGATATGATTGAACAGGCAGGCTCACTTATCGCTGATGCAACACATCCCGATGCAAACATCATCTTCGGTTCTGTATTTGATGAAGATATGGGCGACGAAATGCTTATCACTGTTATCGCAACAGGCTTCGGTATGGCAAAGAAGGAGGATGCAACCGTTCAGGCAGCAGCTCCTGCAGCTCAGCAGGGTGCAGCCCCCGAATTCATCAGCCAGTCCACAAGAAAGGATAGCGCTCCTTCCATTTTCTCAACAATGGATTCCGAAACTCTTGATTTTGCTTCAACAAAGTTTGGTCAGAGCTTCGTTTCAATCTTTGAACAGGCAGCAGCAGCTTCAGGTGCAAACAATGTAAAGGCAAGTGATTTTGCTCCCGTTCAGGCTCCTGTTCAGCCTGTAGCAGAAGCTCCTGCAGCTCCCGCTCAGCCCGTTCAGACTCAGGCTGTTGAAGTTATTGAAACCCCTGCTAAAAAGTCAGATTCAATCTTTGATGATCCTGATGATGACGAAAGTGATATTCTTCCCGTATTCAAGGGCAGAAACATCTTTGGCAACAATTGATTAGATTAAAAATTCTGAGGTGTACTCTGAGGCGGAGTGCACCTTGTTTTTTATTTTTGAACGAAAAAACAAGGTGATAAAAATGTAAATAATGTGAAAATATACTTGACCTTTTTGACATTTTCTGTTAGAGTATATAGTGTATAAAATTGTGTTATTATGTCTTAATATATCCATTCTCAGGAGGCCTTGTCATGAATTTTGAAAAGAATAAAACATCTATTATTGTAATCGTTGCACTGCTTGTGGTGTGCATCGGTTCCTTCTTCGGTGTGAGCGCTATGACTAAAAACGATGATGTTCTTACTCCGCCCACAACTCTCACTCCCACAGCTCCGACAACGGCGCCTACAACTTCAGCTCCCGTTCCCACAACTCAGCCCGTGGCAACAACAGCTCCCACAACAACCGAGCCGACATCAGGTACAAGCAGTGTTATTACAACCTTCCCCATAACTCCTAATACCACAACAACTGCTCCTTCAACAACTGCCCCCACTACCACTAAGGCTCCCACAACAACTAAGGCTCCCACAACAACCGAGCCTCAGGCTCAGCAGCCTTCAACAACATCTCCCGATAAGGTTATTGAAAATGCTGCTATTTTTGATAAGGGCTTTTTAAGCTATATGTTCAATCCCGAAGGTAATTATTACTATACCAATTCAGACCCCTGGCAGAGAGCACTCGGTTATCATGAGTTCTTTGACGTTGCTGCAGGCTTCGTTGCTATCTATATGGATACAATGAGATGTAAGTTTGAATACGGCGATAAGGACTGGATGATTCAGTTCTGGAAGGGTCAGTACGGTCTTGTTTTTGTAGGTCATGAAATCGGTGTTTACACAAAGCCGAAGAACAAGGGCAATGAGCATTATGATGCTGCTTCCAATGAAGAAGCACTTTATATGTCTATGACCGGTTACCGTAAGGGTGAAGAGCTCTATACAAGAGAATACGGAAAGTATTGGTGGTGCACCGGCTTTGTTCCCGGCAAGCTTGATAACTATTCTGACCGTTCTGAGCTTGAAATCAGATGCAGAATCACAATGAAGGATTATAAGATGCTTTTAGGCTTCTGCGGTGCGCTTAAGGAAAACGGAATGGTTTTAGGTGAAAATTATACAACATCAGGTCTTGATGTATTTGTTACATGGTAAAAATATGAAATAAATCGTGAATACTATTGATATTGACCACAACTTATAGTATAATACATAGGATAAGGTGTATATTTTCAGCTTTTAGCTGTTTATATAAATATTCAGAAAGGATTTGATAGGACATGAAAAAGTTTATTGGTGTAATTGTTGCAGTTATGCTTTGTGCTTGCCTGCTCGTTCCCGCTGCTTTTGCTGCTGATGAAGCTTCAATTGTTGATTCTCTCAAGGGTGCAGATCTCGGTGCTCTCAATGCTGATGATATTTCTGCTCTTCTCGGTGACCTTGACCTCAGCGAAATCGATATTGATTCAATTGTAGCAGAATTTGAAGGCGAAGATAAGAACGAAGCTCTTGATGCTCTCAACGGTATTGCTGATCAGATGAACTCCGTTCAGGCTCAGAACTCAGGCGACGGCACAGTATCAACAACATCTGACCTTGAAGCTATCCTCAAGATGATCCCTGTTGACTTTGATATCACTCCCATTGCAGAAATGCTCGGCAGTCTTACAGACGGCGGTCTTTCTTCACTTGTGTCATCAATCGGCAGCATCTTCGGCGGTAAGGGTATTAACCTTGCATCTTCAGAAGTTGGTACATTTGATATTGCTAACCTTGGCACAAACGGTGACCTTGCAGTTAACGCAACAAACCTTACAGCAGGTATTGCTGACACTCTCGTTAGTGTTCTTGAAGGACTCGGTCTTGATTCATCAGTAATCGAAGGTCTTCTTGACAACGAAATCGTAAACTTCTTTGCAAACATGTACATCGGCTTTATCGGTGAAGTTGAGGAATCTACTGCTCCCACAACAACCAAGCCCGCTGTTGTCACAACAACTACTCCTAAGACAGGTGATACATCTGCAGTAATTGTAGCACTTGCAACTCTTACAGTAGCATCCGGCGCAGCTTTTGTTTGCCTTAGAAAAAAGGAAGAAGCATAATTTTTTCCTGCAAACATTTTTAACTTTTTATAAAAAGCTATAAATCAGGCACTCTCCGTAAAGGGGAGTGCTTTTTTTGTGTTGATTCAATGTTGACAATACGGATAATATTTGCTAAAATGTACTCAGCAAATGAGGAAATACGGGTGAAAATCCCGAGCAACCGCCATTGCCGTAATTGGCTTTGCCATAAGTCGGAATGCTCATTTGTGGCGGCACTTATGTGCCGAAAAAATACAATCACTTTTGGGCAAAGGGAAAGTGGTGAAACATAAGCCGTATTTATCGGTCTGTTTTGCTGTTTTCTGTCCCTTGCCTTTTTAAGGTAAGGGCATTTTTTATGGAGGTGAAAATAAAAAAAACAGACCTTGATCTATTAAAGAAAAAACAAATTCAAAATTAAGGAGTAATTTAAAATGAAAAAATTATTATCACTTATTCTTGTGGTTATCCTTGTGGTTTCTGCTGTATTTGTTCTCACCTCCTGCGGTGACGGCAAAGCTTCCGACGGAAATGCTGCCGCTGATATCGGTACTTCAGCCATGGCGGAAGCAGTAAATATCGGGCAGGGTGAAACAAAGTTTACATTTACTGTTGTTGATGCAGAAGGTAACAAAAAAACATTTAATGTTTCAACGGACAAATCTACAGTAGGTGAGGCTCTTGTTGAGTGCAAGCTTATTGACGGT
Organism: Acutalibacteraceae bacterium; assembly: GCA_036311065.1. GTDB lineage: Bacteria > Bacillota > Clostridia > Oscillospirales > Acutalibacteraceae > UBA6857. The sequence continues at coordinate 3,743 of JAXJQQ010000054.1, forward strand.
GAAATGGGAGCCTACGGCCTTTATGTTAAAACTGTCGACGGCAAGACTCTGGATTACGATAAGGACGGAAAATACTGGGCATTTTATGTTGACGGTGAAATGTCACCCGTTGGCGTGGATATGGCTGAAATAAAAGAAGACTCAGTTTATTCCTTCAAGGCTGAATAAATGAAGCTTACAACAAGAGAAACAGCAATTTTTGCAATGCTCGGAGCCGTGATGTATGCCTCAAAGGTGCTTATGGATGCATTTCCCAACATTCATCTTCTGGGTGTGTTTATTGTAGCTTTGACTGTAGTTTACCGCAAAAAGGCCTTATACCCTATTTATATTTTTGTTTTCCTTACGGGGCTGTTCAACGGGTTTAATACCTGGTGGCTTGCCTATCTTTATACATGGGCTGTTCTTTGGTGGCTGACGATGCTTCTTCCGAAGAATATGCCTAAGGCTGTAGCTCCCGTTGTATACTGCCTTGTAAGCTCGTTTCACGGTTTTATATACGGTATACTGTGTGCTCCGGTTGAGGCTCTTTTCTTTGGTTTAAAGGATTTCAGGGCAATTATAACATGGATAGCAAACGGTGCAGTCTTTGATATAACTCACGGAGTCAGCAATCTTATCTGCGGTGTTATGATTGTACCGTTGATAAGGGTTCTCACAATAGCAGAAAAGCAGAAGGGACATTCAGATTAAGCACAGACCAAAAAGCAAAAAAATAATAATGCAGGTATTTTAAGTGAAAAATTACTTGAAATACCTGCATTTTATATATTATTCTTCGATTTCTTCTTCGTCTTCAACCTCTTCAAGAATAACATCTTGATTAGTGAAGAATTTGATCTTATTAATAGGTGTGCCGAGAGCCTTTTCACAGCTTGCACTGAGAAGTGACATAGCTTTTGATTCAACAACAGTGTTGATCATTGCAAAGTCAATAAGTACCTGAATCTGAGATTTGATGAAATCGTCATCCTTATCATCAAAGTAGTTATCTTCAACTTCCTCAACAGTTACTCCTGTAAGGCCCATATCCTGGTCATAAAGCCTTTTGTTGTTGTTAAAGCACTTCTGCATAAGGGAGAGCATCTGCTCTCTTTTGCCTGCTTTAAGTGCATTTGTGAGCGAGGTGGATTTAAGCTGGAATTTGAAATTAAGCTTGCAGGTTTTAACAACTGCAGTTGCAAGCTTTACAAGGTCGGGGTTAATTTTTTCGGGAATAAAAACTTCTCCGTCTTTTTTATAAAAATAGGTCATTTTATTACTTCTCCGTTCTTTTAATTTATTAATCGGCTTATTTTAGCAAGTTTTAAAGCTTTTGTCAAGAAGGTCTGAAGGAAGAATGATTGCAATTTATAAGCAAAAAAACAGAGGAGTTTTTTTCAGAATATTTCCATCTGAAAATAACAGTAATATTACAGAAATATGATTCCGTGATAGCAGGAAATTTATAAATTTTCTTGTCGGTATTTTTGTACGTGCGCACTTGAAGATATTGCAGAAGCTTTTACAATTGACTAAAGCTTGAAGTTATGGTATACTTTTAAAAGAAGGTTGGTGGTCAGGTGTATCAGTACATAGCAGATACAGGAATTCAATTGTATGAATTTTTTAATGATTTTTCTCTTTATCTGGCTTTTATATTTAATTTATTTATTCTGGGATACAAAGAAAAAAAGCTTGGCAGATGTGCTGAATATTTTATCAGCAATTTAACCGGAAAAAAGAAATCTGAGTCAAAGATAATCCGGGTAGCTTTTGCCTTTTGTGAGATTTATCTTATATCATTTGCTCAGTTTTACCTTGGCGGATTAAATGACGCTTTCGGAAAGCTTGTTGGTACCGGAGCAAATTATTTCGGTACGCTTATTATTTCTCCTATTATGGTTTCTTTGTTTGGTCTTTTATTGGGCAGAAATATTTATGAGCTGATGGACATTATTACCCTTGCATATCCGTTAAAGCTTGTTTTTGTTAAGCTCGCCTGTTTTTGTCAGGGGTGTTGTGGAGGAATAGAGTGTTCCTTCGGTTTATACAACCATTCAACAGATAAGGTTGAGTTTCCCAGCCAGTTGCTTGAAATTGCGTTGGCTGCAATGATTTTTGTGTTCCTTTTGTTATGGCGTAAAAAGGCAAAAAAAGGAACAATGTATCCGACTTATATTATAGCTTACAGTGTAACAAGATTTTTCAGTGAATTTACAAGAGGTGAAGAAAACGTATTTTTGGTTTTCAAAAAATATCACATTTTATGCCTTGTTGGTATTGTTATGGGTGTTTTTTTGCTGTATGTTGCAGGAAAGTATAACGAAAGAATACAACGGTTTTATGAAGACTATTTTGATGCTGCTGAGGATACATTAAATCAAATTGCAATAAGAGCCGGTTTAAAACGAGAAAATGAAATAGTTCATCGCAAGAAAAAAAAGAAGGTAAGATATACTGCTGTTCAGGACCTTGATAAGAAAAAAAGAGTATCCAATATGAAAAAATGGATTATTGTATGGACAATTGGTCTTATAGGACAGGTTGGCTGGAATATTGAAGGTACCTGGTTCAATACCTTTGTATATGAAAAAATTGATAAGACACCTTCTATCATAACTCCTATGCTTATTATGAGTGCCTTTGCAACAACAGTTTCAATATTTTTATTCGGTACTCTCACAGACCGTACAGGTAAGCGCCGTACCTTGGTAAGTTCAGGCTTTGTAGTCTGGGGTATACTTATTGCTTGCTTTGGTATTACCCAGTTTATTGCAAAAAGTAATTTGGTTTTCGCAGTTGTAACCATAGTTATAATGGATATGCTTCTGAGCTTTTTCGGCTCTATGAGTACTGACGTTGGTTACAGCACATGGCTTACTGATATAATGAACGACAGTAACAGCGGTCAGATAGGTGCCGCAATAGCCGTGCAGGTTGTATTGGGTCAGTTGCTGGGAACTGTTATCGGCGGTTATATAGTCGGAAGCGAGAATAATTATATCAGATTATTCATAGTTATCGGTTCTCTTCTTTCATTTTTCGGTATGATATCTGCATTTCTTTTTGATAAAAAGGATGATGCAAAACCGTCAGTAAACGGCACTTATTCCAAGCAGCTTTTCAGTGTGTTCAATTTCAGAACCTTATTGAAGCAGAAGGAGCTTATATGGGTACATCTGGCTGTTGCTGTATTTTTTATAGGCTTTAACACTTATTATCCTCATTTAGGTAATTTTCTTACCCAATATCTTGGATACAGTGCTGAACAAATGGGTATTATAGAAGCTGTTCCTATGGTTCTTGCAATGCTTATTACTATGCCTGTTTCCAAATATATAAACAAAAATAAATATATTGAAGTAACATTGATTTCAATTGTGGCAGGCCTTGCAGGCAGTTTTATGATATCTTCAGTTACACCTGAATCTGTGGATACCGAAAAGACATTTAATTTTAAAATATTTATCAGCATATTATTGGTTGCTATAGGCTACATCGTTATGTTACAGGCTACTAAAACCTGGACTAAAAATCTGTTTCCTAAGGAAGCGAAGGGTCAGTATGAAGGCTTATGGGCAATTGCATATGCATTCATTCCTATGCTGTTCGGTTCGAATATAGGCGAATGGTTGATTAAAAACAGCAGTGAAGCTCTTTCTAATGAGGTTACGGGACGCTATGAATATATACCTGACGGTAAGGTATTCCTGGTGGGAACCTTGATTTCTGTATTCAGTATTATCCCGATTATAATAACTAAAAAATATGTTGGTAAAAAAGCTGATATACAAGAAGAAAAAGTAAAATAATCGTAAAATAAATACAAGGGTCTGTTGCACATGCAAGAGACCCTTGTATTTATTATTTGTTTCTGAGAATCAAACGGAAAAGCTCTTCACTGTTGTCCTTCTGGAAATAGTGGCTGTCGGAAGCGATGTAATGAACATCACTTACAGTATAGAAATACTTCAACCACAGGCTCTCTGTTTTAGCATATTGTTTTGTAAATATATCGGTTTTACTTATAATGATGCTGATGGGAGTTTTCAGTCTGTTATTGAATTCATAAAAACTTATATTTGCAAAGTTGGTGTCTTTTCTGAATTTCTTAAGAAATCCTGATAAATTTTTACGTGAAAGCTTGCTGAAATCTGCTCCGGCTTTTGTAAGTATACGCTTAAGCACCATATCGGGAACAATATTCCATATGTTGTTCCTGACAGGTCTTTCAGGCGGCAGGCTTGCACCGGCAAAGTAATGCTTAACGGTGAATTGCTCCTTTTCAAGCTTGTTCAGAATATACAGAGCCACAGCAGAGCCGACACAGTGGGAATACAGCAGAATTTCTCTGCCTTCAAGCACCGTTCTGATTTCATCAGCTGCCTTTTCGCAATCTTCAATTGAATGTAAGTAACGTATGAAGTAAACGGAAATACGTGAATTCTTATTTTTTAAAGTATTGACAAAAGTGCTGTATACCTCTGTTCCGCCTCCTGCAAAGGGGAGAAGGATCATTGCTTTCTCAGAATTTTCGGATATATGCAAAGGCTCCAGATACTCAAATGCTTCAATGCTTCTGCTGAGCATAATCTGAGCAAGCTTAGCGGGAGTAGGATTTCTTATGAATTCTGCCGCAGTTATATTTTCAAATCCTTCTTCACTCAGCACAGATATCATAGAAATACTGGAGCCACCTATATCAAAGAAATTACTGCTTCTGCCAATATTATCTGCTTCCAGAACCGATTCAAAGATTTTGCAGATTTTTGCCTCGGTTTCATTAGTAGGCTCATCGTTTTTGTTGGGTTGACCATAGGATATATGAATCTCTGTGAGCTTTTTTCTGTCCAGTTTACCGTTCTGGTTAATGGGTAAACAATCAAGATGTTTAATTGCTGAGGGCACCATATATTTCGGTAACCTGTTTAAACAGTGCTCTTTGATTGATTCTTCACAGTTGATTTTTCCTGTGTAGAAAGCAACAAGCACATCCATGTCATTTACCTTTTTAACAATAACAGCAGCAGAATAAACGCCGCTTACAGAGCTTATGACAGCCTCTATTTCTCCGGTCTCTATTCGTTGACCGTTAAGCTTAATAAGTCCGTCGGTTCTTCCCACAAACACAATATTGCCGTCTTCACGCCAATATCCGTTATCTCCTGTTCTGTAAAGCTTGCCTTCACCGAAGGGATTATCGATGAATTTTTCTGCAGTGAGATCGGGATTGTTAAGGTAGCCCTGACCTACATTATCTCCGGCAATGCATATTTCTCCCATTACTCCCACAGGTACGGGATTCATATGTTTATCTACAATATACATCTGTGTATTGTAAACAGGATTGCCGATAGGTACAGGATCAGTGTCTGCGGGACTGCAGTCATAATATGTTACGTCAACTGCACATTCGGTAGGTCCGTAAAGGTTGTGGAGGGTTACCTTGTTATAATCAAACAGCTTATAGAATCTCTGTACAAGGGCAGCAGAAAGTGCTTCGCCCGAAAGAAATACATATCTTACAGTTTTAAATTTATTGCATTCATCACTGTGTGCTTCAAGATAGTTGAGAAACAGCTCAAACACAGAGGGTACAAAGTGAAGATGTGTAACCTTTTTACTGTGTACTTCATCAAGTATTTTTGCAGGTAGGAAGTGTTCGCCGTGCTTTGAACAAGCAAGACTTCCGCCGCAGAGACCCCACCAGAAAAGCTCCCACACGGATACGTCAAAGGTGTAGGGTGTCTTCTGAAGTATTACATCATCTTTGCCCAGAGGATACTTGTTATGCATCCAGAGTATACGGTTTACTGCCGATTTATGGCTCACCTTAGCACCCTTAGGAGTTCCTGTTGAGCCTGAGGTGTAAATGACATATGCTGTATCATCGGGGACTGCAGCACAGTCATGTATTTCTGATATGTCAGCATTTTCAATAAAGGCTGTCATATCAACGCAAGGAACATTTCCTGCAAGGTTACAGAACTTACCTTGAGCAGTTACTGCTTTTGCTTTACTGTTTTCAAGAATGTAATCAATTCTTTCCTGGGGATAGTCGGGGTCAATGGGTAAGTATGCGTTACCGCCACGGATAATACCGTAAACCGATGCATACATTTCTGCTGAGCGTTCAGCAATAACTGCAATTACCGATTTTTCTCCCTTTGTTATTTCTCTTATCCTTGTATCAAGCTTTTCTGAGATATTAAGAAGCTCAGAGAATGAAATATTTTTTTCTGCTATTTTTATGCAGGTTTTGTCTTTGTTCTCTTTTGCTGTATTTTCAAAAAGACTGTAAAGGGTTGAAGTGTTCGGAATATCATAGCTGTGTGCCGTGCTGTTGAACGAATTGATTACATCAGCATCCGCAAGGGAAATATCCTTGATATATTGGTCATCATTGAGACAAAGCTCAAGAAGGCGGATATATTTTTCTGTAATCTGAGACAAGGTTTCTTTTTTGAATAGGTCTGAACAGTATTCCGTAAGAAAAACAACATCGGTATCACGGGGAATGATGTAAAAGCCTATATCACACTTGGCACCTGAAAGAGGTACGGGCAGAGCATTAGCCTTACTGTCACCGAAAATGATATCCCTTGTCTGTTCTCTCTGGTAAGAGAACATAACATCGAAAAGAGGATTTCTGCCTGTTGAGGATATATTGAGCTTTTTCACAAGCTCACCGAAGGGATAGCTCTGATTGTCAATAGCAGATATTGACCCTTCCTTTATTTCTTCCATCAGTTCATATATTTTCTTGTCGCCGTAAGGTCTGCTTCTTAAAGCAAGGGTATTTACAAACATACCTACAGTGTTGATGTGCTTTGCCGTTCTTCCGCTTACGGGTGTTCCTATTACAATATCCTCATTACCTGAGAATTTAGAAAGAAGTATGCTTAAGCACGCCATGTAGTATACAAATGGCGTTATTCCTTTTTCTTTACATTTTTCTGTAATTCTGTTGTGAGTTTCAATATCAATAAACTCATATATCTCTGAGCCGTTGAAGGATTGTACCTCAGGTCTCACAAAGTCTGTTCTGAGCTCAAGGGGAGCGGGGATATCGGAGAAAGCACTGAGCCAGTATTTTTCGTTGTCTTCGGTGTATCCGTCTGTTACGGCAAATTCACCGTACTGAACGGCATCATTTAATTCTCTGCCCATATACAGCTCGTTAAGCTCTTTGTAAAGCACTGCCATGCTTTCGCCGTCAGTTATGATATGGTGCATAACAAGCATAACGGTATTGCCGTAATATCCTGCTTTAATGAGAGGAGCTTTTTCTAAATCAAAAGGTGTATTGAATACAGAGATATCATCACTGTCAAGCTTTTGAAGCTGTATTTCTGCTTTATCTTCAATTATCTGAACAATCTGTCCGTTCCTGTTTTCAAAGCGTGTACGTAAGCTTTCGTGTCTTTCTATGAGCTTATTCAAAGCTTCTTCAAGCTTTTCGTGATTGATTTCTTCAACATTAAAGGCAGCAGGAATATTGTAGTGAGCAGAATCAGGCTTCATCATCTGAGCTGTATATATACGCATCTGTGCTGCTGTTGCAGGCAATACACTGCCGTATGAAATCTTTTCATATTCAGCTTCTTTTTCTGTCAGCTTCTCCGAAAGCTCACGGATATCCTTACAGGAGAAAATTGTTTTAATCTCTGCCGTATATCCTTTTTCTTCAAGCTTTGCAGTAAGCTCAATAGCCTTAAGGCTGTCACCTCCTATATCGAAGAAGTTATCAAGAACGCTTACCTTTTCTGCACCGAGAACATCACATATACAGCCGGCAAGAAGGATTTCTTTTTCTGTTGCCGGAGCTATATATTCTGCCCGGGTGCTGATGTTTTCAAGGTCAATTTCGGGTAAAGCCTTTCTGTCTGCTTTACCGCTTGCTGTAAGGGGCATTTCGGAAAGGAAGGTAAATATATGAGGAACCATATATTTAGGCAGTGTTCTGCCAAGCTCTTCTCTCAGCTTTTTTGAGCTTATTTCTTTACCTGTACAGAAGGCACAGATAAGCTGTCTGTCAGAGCTGTCCTTTCTTACAACAACCACTGCTCTGTCTATTCCTTCAACAGCCTGAATGGCACTTTCTATTTCGCCAAGCTCTATACGAAGACCCCTTATCTTTACCTGGAAGTCAGATCTTCCCACAAATACAATATTGCCGTCTTCACGCCAATATCCGTTATCACCTGTTCTGTAAAGCTTGCCTTCACCGAAGGGATTGTTGATGAATTTTTCCTGAGTCTGCTCAGGTCTGTTGAGATAGCCTGCCGCTACAGAGTCTCCGGCAATGCATATTTCTCCCATTACTCC
>JAXJQQ010000055.1:0-4786 GCA_036311065.1 Acutalibacteraceae bacterium
AATTGAGGAAATAGAGGTTTCCTGTATTGAACCATATAGTCAAGTAATGTTCCATCTGGGATACGAGTTTGATGAAAATGATGTACATGATGTGAAGTTATTGTGTGAGACATTTCATATCGAAATTCCAAAAGAGTATAGATAACTGCAAATTCCAATTTATCGAATCAAATATTTCAACTGCTCTCATCGTGAGAGCAGTTTTTCTTTGCCGTTTTACCTCTATCTAATATACCTAAAAACATTTGGTGGGGGCAGTTAATATTATAATGATTGCAATATATATTTTCCTGTGATATACTGAAAATAATCAATAATTATCAGGGAGAACAGCATGAAAAACAAAAAGTATCTGATACCTGAAATTTCGGCACTCAGTATAATTTCAACCGCCCGCAAAACCGATGAAGGATATGATTTCTGTTTTGATTCAACATCTATACCGAATGAATACCGCACAGAAAATACTCTGCAGGATGACTGCCCGATTTTTCATCAGGCTATGTGCATCCTTTACGGTAAGGATTTTCGTAACAGTGAGCTTCTGTGCGAGGCTCTTCGTGATGTTTTTGTATATGTAGATTTCTCGGGTATATTTAACCGTATGCCTGTGGGCAGAATACTTGAATTGCAGGAGCTCGCAAAAGAGATGTTCAAACCTAAGGGTATAAGACTTAATTTCGGAAAAGAGGATATGACATATATCGCCTTTGAACGCTCCGCATCTATGAGCCGTGACAACAGACTTTCATTTGTACGCTCGGATGTTTATGAGGCACTTAAGGAAAGAATGATGTTGGGTATGACTATTGGCAAATGTCAGCTCAGTAAGCTTTATGCATATAACGCTCTGCTTTTCACAAGTGGAAAAAGATACAACGATGAAGATATCCTTTCCGAAAAGAGAATAATCGTTATTGATAATCCTGAATCTCTTGTAAAAGATGTTGATGTTATTACCGTAGCTGATGACGGCACAGATAACCCTGTACGCACGTACACAAGAGTACAGAAGAAAACAGATGTCAAGATAACGGAGTTTGACGGTGAGGGTCTGATTTCACCAAAGCTCGCAGGAAAGCTTGAAGCAGGACACCACTCATTTCAGATTCGTCTTCCGTATATTAAGGGTGTTGTTCACGAGGTGGACTTTGCTTCACTTTTCAGTGAGCTCGGTGTACCGTTTATCACTGATATTTTCGGTGTCAAGCATAAACCTGACGATGTTGATATCATCCTTACCAAAAGTATGTTCAAGGGCTTTGGTTGGATGACAGAAAACGGTCTTTCATGGGAAGAGTATATGTACCGTTGCAGAAAGTACAAGCACGCTCTTTATGTTTCAGGCAAGGACAGAGAATATACACCCGACACTATTGAGCTGAACTATCAGTTTCTCAATACTCTTGCCATAATGAATGAAGAATTCCGTCCTGATGAGTTACCTTTGGGATGGAAAGATGTTCCCGAAGCAGAAAAGAAAAATTGGATTACCAAAACAACAGAAAGTGCATATTTCAGCTTCATCGGTAACAGAGAAACACGAAAAGACTATCTTCTCGGAAAAGGTGATATTTATTCGGATATCGTCCGCAAAAACCCTCTTTTTATGGGTGAGCCTATGTTTCAGTCAGAGCTTTCGGATAAGGCTGAAAGTATAGCTGACAAATACTCTATGGGTAAGCTTTTAGTGTTTGGAGATAACCGTTATCTTTCCGATGACCTTATGAAGCTTCTTGCATATATAGTTAACTACTCCGAGGGAAAAACAGAGGCATACTACAGACTTGAAAAAGAACAGCTTCACGATAACTTGATGTACGCTCCTATGCCTACATACAAAGAGAATGATAGCTATACTCTTCTTCGCAGTCCTCATATAGCAAGAAATGAAGAGGTTATTGCAATACCCTTAAAGAATGTAGGCGTTATCCGTGAGAAGTATCTTTCTCATCTTCACTATGTAATAATGGTTGATTCACGTTCTCTTATCCCTGAACGCCTTGGCGGAGCAGATTATGACGGTGATATGATTAAAACCGTTGCAGACCCTCTTGTGAACGCTTGTGTAAAAAGGAGCAGTACAATTCTTCCCGTTCTTAAAATACCAACTGCCGAGCCTTTGATATCTGATGCAAATGATTGGGAGGCAAGATTTGCTACTATTAAAGATACATTCTCTTCCCGTGTAGGTCAGATAAGTAATGCGGCTCTCAGCAGAGGTGTTATTGCTTATGACGAAAGCATTACCGACGAAGAAAGAAAAGCCTTTCTTGAAGAGGTTGAAACTCTCGCAATTCTTACAGGTCTTGAAATAGACTCAGCCAAAAGCGGTATCAAGCCTGATTTATCAACATACCTTGAAGCACGGAATATAAAAAGAAGCCGCTTCCTTAAATACAAGGATATTTTTGATCAAGGTGATAACGCAGAATGGTATGAGCCTACAAAAGCACAAAAGCTGGCAAAATACTTTGGTTGCATTAATTGGGACAGTATTACATCAAATCTTGAAAAGCTACCCTACTATGCTTACAGTATGGCTATACAAACAGAAAAGGCAACCGACAAGCCTGCAAAAGACAGTGAGCTTTTTGCCTTTGCCGAAGAACCTGAGTGGAAAGAGAATCTTGATAGTACCACTCTTGAAAGAGTTAAGACTCTGATATCCGATTATGAAACTGCACTTAAAAGAGTACGCTTTTTAACTCATACCGAAAAGGATATGAAACGGCAGAATGATGTTTACCGTATTCTTATGTCACGGGGTCAGGAAAAGGAATTTTCCGTTGATGAGATTTATACTGCTTTTGATAAAATGAGCAGTTATCAGGTACGTTTGGCAAGACAACAGCTCATTGCAGGTGATTGGCAGTTTACACCTCCCGAAGACAGAGCGAGGAGATTTTATGAAATTACAGACTCCGTATGGGATGCGAACATAGTCCGTCTTTTCTGTGATTTCAGATGCGGCGGCTACCGTATGCTTGGTGATGTTATCAGCGATTTTGATGATATGCACCGCAACAGAAGTCTTAAGAAAAACTATCTTTCCCAAAAGGGAGACACTCCTCAGATGAAGGCTATGGTTTCGGGCATAAAGCATACTGCCGATGCTAAAAATCAGATTATCTCCAACTGCAAGCATATTATGTTTCCCATAAGAACAAGAAATGCCGCACCGTCACTCAATCCCGAGGATGTGGTAAAATGTGCCGTTGCTCTCGGCAAAAGAAAGTTTGCTCTTGAGGTTTTACCGGACATTGTATTACGGTTAACTCTTGACAGTAATATTCCGCCCGAAGAACCTAAAAAGAAGAAGTGGAGGTTATGGCAATGACAAATGAATGGAAAGAGTTTCAGAGCTATGCAAATAGGCCCTCATACTTTTGCATAAATAAAAAAGACCTTTCATTTCTCGGCAGGTTCAGCTTTAAAACTCTGACCGAATATGAAGGCCTCGGCAGAATACTCACAGTAATTGCAAGAGGTTATCTTTTTCACAATACCGACGGAAGCTTAAAGGACGGAAATCCTTATGACAGAATTGAATATGCAAGAAAAGCTCTTTGTGCTTGGTGCAGTGTACCCGAAGAAAAGGACGGTACAGATGTTAACTTCAAGCATTTACACAAAGATTTTCCTGAGCTTGTAGCAGAAGACGGTAAAGGTTGGTTTTACAGCCACATTAAAAACATACTCTTTTTTGCTATGTGCAATTCAAGTGTAATAAGTACCGACAACCTTGAAAGAATATCTTTAATAGCAAAGAACTTTGAAACGCCTTGGAAGAACAAGGTCAAGCAAATGCAGATTCCTGCTTTTTCCATAAACACAAAGGGTACGTGGGTGCTGAAATTTGACTATATAATTGCAGATGCTCTTGAACTCGGACCCTTAAGAATGGAAGCGGTTTCCTTACCGACTGAATTCCATTCAAAGGTTGTTATGTGTGATGAAAAAGGATTACCCTTTGAAGCGGTGCGTGATGTGGTTTGCTACTGTCTTGCCAATAAGACCGAAGACAGTGAGTGGGTCGTACTGCCCGTCGCAAGCTTTGACTGTTATTACCACAGCTCCAATTTCAGCAAAAAGTGGCTATCGAGAATTCCCGAGACAATAATCAAGCGTGAAAGTGCACTCGGTGTTTGCAGAGTTAAATTGATGCTTAAATAAGAAAAATCCCGTTGAGTGCAAAAAAATGCAAACTTAACGGGATATATTTTTATGGTTTCAACTGACCGTTTTGGTCTGTTGAAAATATTTGGTGGGGGCGGTTATTATAATAATGGAAATGACCTTATTTTATAAGAACTTGTGCAAAAATTCACTAACAACGCAAAAACAAATAATATCAAAGATTATAGATTTTTTATTATTGGTTGAGATGTTGACTATGTTGCTGAAATAAGTCTTTAAGAATCTCAGGATTTTCAATAGTGTATGAAAATGAAGGCAGGATACCTTCCTCTACTTTTTTATTCCAAGAGTTCCCTGTGTAATTGATATTTATATTTTTCGTATCATCCAACCACAATTCAGAGAAATCGTTATTTATGTAAATTATATAATCGTTATTGACTATAATTTTATGTTCAAAATCTCTGTCCTTGCTTCTGACTTCTGAAATGGGATTAGCGTTGATTTCAACCTTTTTAATTGTTTTTAACTCTTTGTTCGGGGATTGGGTACTGTAAAAATTATTATCTCCGATATAAAATTTCAAATAGTCAACATCTTTAAAAACAGTTTCATAATCTTTTATGCTGTCTATTTTGTTTGTTGT
>JAXJQQ010000056.1:0-27699 GCA_036311065.1 Acutalibacteraceae bacterium
GATAATTATAACTAAAATAATCTGAATTATAATCTGTTACTCTAAGCAAAAAGCAAATACCAAGGTTTTACCGACTCTATCAATCGGGATATACAACTGTTCTGCCTGTAAATAATTCTATAACTGAATGCCAGAATTTCATACAGATTTCCTGAGCCTTACCCTTGACTGCAAGCTCTAAAGCAATTCTCTTTGAATACTTGTCACCGTTATCCTTTGCGGTCTTTATGTAACCGAAGTCAAAAACATCATAAAGACGCTCCACTCTTGTTTCGTATTTTGAGGTATCATTTTCATCAATTTCAACTACACGGTAACCGTACTGCGTTGTGTAAGCAACGCCCTTATAACGGGTCATAGGAGAAGTGTAAATATCAATATTCTGATTTCTTACACCGAATGCATTTGTGTGGTCATGCCCTGTAAACATTGCGAGCACATCACCTGTTTCAACTAAAGCATCAAACTGACCGTCATTGTAATAACCGGGACAGGGCTTTTCGTTAAGCTTACCGTAATTAACTTGTTCAGGATCAAACATATAATACTCTTCTTCATTATAAATACGAGGAATTGCGTAAGGCTTTTTTGAATCCACCTTTTTAAGAACATCATAAATTTCGGGTACAATTATATGCTGAAAAACAACAGAGTTTACAGTTTCACCGCCGTTTTCCTTTTTGAGCTTTGCAGAAACCTTTTTGTACCATTCAATCTGCTCAGTGCGTACACGGTCATAATGTCTCGGCTCGTCTTCGTCATAATCGCCCGAGTCAAACACCCAGAGATTAAACTTGGTTTTGTCACTGTCAGATGCAAGTACAGGTATATTAAAGGTAGCACAGTTTTTGAAGTTTTCACTACCGTCAGTAGATATTACACAGGAGAAGGTGTTGTAATATTCCATAATATCTTTTCTTGTCATAGAGCCCTTTTCCGCATCGTGATTACCGAAGGTTACAGCAACAGGAATCTTTCTTGATTCAAAAATATTCATAAGTGCGTTGATGAGATTTTTTGTTTTTTCAGGATCCTCATCAGGATGTGTATTATCACCTGTAAGTACGACAAGGTCTGGCTTTTCCACATCGCAGGCCTGTGCAATTACCCATACAGACGCATCAAAATGCTTATCATAATTAAGATGGGTATCAGCAATATGCAATATCTTAAGCTTACCGTTTTCATCAAACCTTATTGTTTTATCTGTTTCATTCTGAGCATTTGCAGGGCTGAAATCAATATTTGTATTTTCCGGATCGAGTTCGAAAAATATTATTCCAGCTACAAACTGAATTACAAGAATCAATAAAACAATTAATATAATTTTCTTTGTCATATTTAATTTATCCTTTTCAAATTATTTTTTTATTGTTTATACTGTTATACCAGGTGCTCTGAGAATACCTGTTGTACGAAGTACATATTCGTAGCTCCAATTGCATCCTTCTGTTCTCCACGCTCCGGGGCCGTGCCATTTTTCATTCAGATTTACAAGATGAAGCGGACCGAACGAGTTATAACGGTGAGTGTAAAGCTTTAACCCGACCTCATGCTCTCCGTCAGGAACATTCTTTATTTCAAGAGTGTACGGCGGATAAATGATGTCACCCTTATATTCCCCGTCAACGCTGACTTCTATAAGTGCACCCATATAGTTGTTGGCAGTAACTGTAAGACTGCCGCTTTGGCTTTTGGTCTTAATCTTATATGTAATTGCACCCGAGAAAAACGGAAATCCCTGATTGAGAAGAGAACCAAAAGCTATTTTTTCGGGAAGCTCAGTAACAACTGCAACACAGCCCGCTACTCTTACACCGAAATCACCGAGAACAAACACATTTTCAAGACCTGCAGTTTCACCGAATGGAAGAGTGATTTCAAGTATATTCTCACCCTTCACGATATTGCCGAGTTTCATTTTGCCGATTGAAATATCAATATAGAAGCCTTCCTCTTTTTCGGTAATCTTTTTTCCGTTGAAGAAGACCTCAGCAACGTCTGCATCTTCAAGAGCAAGAACTGCACCCGCATAATCTACTTCACTTGTGAAAGTAAATTTAAGCGTTGCTTTGTGATCCTTTGGACGATTTCCTAAAACCCATGGCTGAACAACACGTCCGCCTCTTTTTATTATTCCAAGACGTTCTCTTATGAGATTATCAAGACGAAGCACTTCTTCCCTTGGAGAATATTCAGTATCACCGTCTATTTTCCATTCAGCCGTATCGAGAACGAGAATATTTTTCTCGGAAAGCTCATATTCACACATTTCGCCGAGAGTTTCACTTGCTTTTTCAGGAATGTGCTGCAGTGTGTTGCACTCGGATTTACCGTCAGAAAGCTTCAGCAGCAGAGAATCGTAACCGTAAATGTGGTAACGGATAATCGTTTTACCATCGGTATATTCTGCTCCGATAGGATATATTTCACCATTTTCTGTGTTATATATCTCGGGAGAGAACGTTCCGTTAAGAATAATCTGAATATCATTTCCGTCATCTATCTGCTTATTTTCAGGTTCTTTTGAAGGGCAGATAAAGAGCCATTTGCAGTCATTGTCTTCACGGAGCTGATATATATAATTATCCGTAAGTTTTCCGTTGGCATATCTTATTGTGAGAGTTCTTACATCTTTAAGTGCAGTAAGAAGAGAGCCTCGTGAAAAATCAATTTTTTCACTCTTATCAAAAAGTATTTTTGCATCAGGGCTTACAACCCCGTCAACAAGTGAAGGTACATCACCCATAAAAATGAGTTTACCGCCATTCTCACGGAATTGCTCAAGTCTTTCAAGCGTTGTTTTTCTCAAGGTTTCGCACCCCGGGACGACAATCGCATCGTATTCCATTTCGCCGACCTTTAAGGGTGCATTTCCTTTTTCGCAGAGAGTTGGGAGAAGTGATTCTGAAATAAAGTTGAAATCAATACTGCCCTCAAGAAGCCACTTTGTAACGTTGAAAAACCTTTCATCAAGACTTTCTCTGAATATTGCCGATTTATCATTAGGTCCCCAATGAAGCCAGAAGCTTTCAACCGGATGAATAACACCCACTTTTACAACAGGTTTGCCTCGTGTAAGTGCAGTGTTCACTCTTGCGAAATGGTCTTCAATAAGATTATATTTTTTGTACCACGGTGACTGATAGTGGATTGAAGCAGGATAATCACGCTTTGCTTCACCCTTCATCGCATACCACGAAAGATGAGGTACACGTATGGTCACACCGAGACAAGCCTGCCAGTCGCCCTGATGCTTATATGTTCTGAAATCACAGTCCCAACCTGTTACGCCGTAAAGTTCTGAAAGCATACCCTCATATCCGAACTGATGAACAGCGGATTGAGCTTGTTTTGCAGTAGTAAATTCATGCCGATTGCAAAGCATATCAATGCCGGGAAGCTTAAAGCTTCTGTATGAACGCATTGCCTCACCGAGTGCTGCAGTCTGTGAATTAAGTGTAGGCTCTTCCATCATATGTCCCGTAAGAGCAATACCATTTTCGTTACACCATTCACCGACGGTATCGGCAAAGGAAGTTGCAAATAATTCAGCAATAAAATCGTGATATCTGTAACGATGAACGGACGGAGCAGAATCAGGCTTGTCCCAGAAAATTTCAGGAAGAGTATCAAAAATATCTTCACCATACATTTTTTTGTAAAGTTCAGGCACATTGTCAGTCCAAGGCATTGTAATATTCATTTTATCAAATGAATTATTAAGAACTGCCTTTCTTGTAAACTGAGGCTCATCGGTAAAAATAGCAGGAATAGTCTTATCAAATTCATCACCCACTTTATTTTTATATTTTTCGTGAGTGACCTCAATAAACTTTTTAACTGCAGCACTGCTCAGTGTATCAAGATATGTCTGTCCGTTATACCAACTGAAAGGATTTGCCACTTCAAGAAAAGCATACCATTTTGTACCTTCAGTCTCATCATTTTCACCGATTTTTTTGTAAGAAGAAAGAAAACCGTTACTGTCAAGAATTATATCATAGCAAGCAACAGGATTTTCTTTTTTGCTTACCCAGTAGTCATTAATACCACTGTATTTTTCTTCTTTAAAGGGTGTAAAAAACAGACATCTGCTTCTGTATTTTTCATCCTTTGTTACAAGACCGCCTGCAGCACCCGATGGCCAACGGTCCTCATCGTAAAGCCAGGAGAGCATATTTTCCTTCTTTGCTTTAACCACAGTATCCTTGATGAGTTCCATATATTCTTCACTAAGGTACTCGTTTTCAAGGCCTGTTCTTACGTGAAGATGAAAACCGCCGAGTCCCATTTCCTTGAAAACATCAATCTGACGGCACAACTCTTCTTTTGTAAGGTGTGAATTAAGTGCCCAGAATGGTGTGCCCCTGTATTCACTTGTAGGATTTCTGAAAAGTGCATTATCCAGTTGTTTTTCCGTGTTTTTCTTATAAAGCATACGTATCACCCTTTTTATTTAAGTGTAAATTCAGCATCGTTATCCGAAAAACCTTTATTATTTCCTATAGTGTCAAGAAGCATTCTTCTCAAGTTAACCTTAATTCCGTCTTTACCGAGCTTAGGCTCTATTTTTTTAAGTACAAAAGAAGCTCTTAAAAGAATACCCGAAAGAAAATTATATCCAGGTGTGCCTTTAACATAAGGTCCGTCACCCTTAAATATGCTTACTCCGACTTCGCCCGCAAAATCAGTAAACTTTTTCTTGTCAAATTCTTTGTCTCTTTTTATAAAAAGAAGTCGCTTAACTGTTCCTACAGTGATTTTATCGAATCTCTTTTTTGCAAATGCCTTCAGATACTTTACGATTCCCTTTCCGCCGTTCAGTGCACCCCTGATTCTTGCAACGATTGCAGAAGAAAAATGATTATCAAAATATTCCTGAGGTGTAAGTCCATTTAAATCCCATCCAAAATCGGGAACTCCGAATGTTCTGACTTTAAGGACAGAGCTTTCGTCAATTGTGATTTTTCTGTATTTTCCTGGACTTCCCACAAGGCAGGCTGTACATATATCAATAAGTCTGTTACCCTTTTCGGAGTAAAACTCGTTTATACTCTGAATATGCATATGACCTGTAAGAACAAGCTCAACACCGTTATCAGCAAGGAAAGACGCAACCTTTCGCCAATCCTTGATTTTTGCATCGCCGACTAAATCAAAAACGGGTACGGGAGGGATAATCGGATAATGACAGATTGCAAAAACCGAGCAGCCGTCTTCTTTAGCCTTGTCAAGCTGCTCCTTTGCCCAAGCCATAAGTCTGTCGTCCATTGTGCCCTTAGGCTGACCCTTACTGTCACAGTGAATAGCAAGCATTCTTATGTCCTCAGCAATTTCCGCTACATAGGAATGTGTAGCTTCATCAAAGGCTATGGCATCTCCGTATCCGAAATCACGGTACATATCACAAAGCTCGTTAAAGTCTGTTCCCGTAACAGGCACACGGCCGTCATCTTTTAATATGTAAGCTGAATCATTATAGTCGTGACCCGCAGTTATAACATAAACCTTTTTGCCATTTTCCTTAAGCCTGTAAAGCTCTTTTATAAAGCTGTTGTGACTTTCTTTTTCACCGTTTTTTACAAGGTCACCGGGAATTATAACAATTTCTGTTTCTTTATCCTCAATGATATTATCAAAGACACTGCTTACGATAGCCTGACTTTCCTTTACAAAATACTGCTCGGTCACCATATTTTTTTCAAAGGCTTCTCCGCCGGCGCCTAATTTATTTTCAAAATAATGGGTATCTGTTACAAGATAAAAGCTGATAGGCTTCATATTAATACTCCTTAAATCATTGTTTTCTTTATTTACGGTTATCTTTTTTATTTATTCTCCGAGCAAGGAACAAATCCGAATTCATTATTCAGATAACAAGTATTATCCATCTTATTTTTTGCCTGTGACAATCGACCCGATTTAATCATACCTATGTTTGTAAAATAAACATCCCAATAATACATTTACCGGAATTTTCCTTCTACACAGAAAACAGTATACGGATATGGCAAGCACATTCAAAATTAATCCTCAGCAAATAATTATTTGTCAAGTTGATTATATATTCAGAAAGTCCTTTCTGTAATTGACACCGAAAAACTCCGCAAGCTCCACCATTTCTTCATCCTTTATGGTATTCACTCTCGGCAGGTGTGCAGTGAGCATATAAATCTGAGCAGCCTTTTCAACGGTTTCAATAAGTCCAAAGGTTTCATCCATTGTTTTACCTGCACCGTAAATTCCGTGCATTCCCCATACAACGAGTCTGAACTCTTCCATTTTCTTTGCAGTAGCCTCGCCAATTTCGTTTGTACCGCAAAGCATCCAGGGAAGAACACCTACACCGTCGGGGAAAACTACAATACATTCGGTGCACATTTCCCAAAGGGTATGAGTAAACTTCTTTTCATCAAGCTCGTGAACATAGTTCATAGCCAGGGTATGTGTCGGATGCGAGTGCATTACAACTCTGTTTTCAGGATCAACCTTAAGCCTTGCCATATGACTCATAAGATGTGCAGGCAGCTCACTTGTAAACTTACCGCCGTCCTTGTAGCCCCAAAGAAGCTCAGCTGTTGTTCCGTCCGTTGCTATACGTATAATACCGAGGTTGTTTTCGGGGTCGGACTCAACATTTTTAAAATACTTACCCGTACCGGTTACGATAAAAATTTTGCCAATAAGGTCCGTTGCATCAAAGCCCGTAGGAATTGTACGGATTACATTATTAAGGTCAAGATACTCCCCTACCTCATTTTCCTCAAGCATATAGCTTATGTTCCCGCCGTTTCTTTCATCCCAGCCGAGACGGTACATATTTGCGGTAGTCTTTTTCATTTCCTCCACAAAGGGAGCATTCAGTATATCCTTCATACTCTTTTCACCAGTACTTCCTCTTCGTATTTTTTCACTTCTTCAAAATAATTTTTTGTCACATTTTCTCTTTCAAGATATTCATTCCACACATAACCGAAAGGAGCAGTTTTCAATTCCTCCTGGAGATACATTATCTCTGTAAAGCTGCTTTCATTCTGTAGCACCTTCATTCTTTCAACAGGCTGCAAAAGTGCAAAAAGAAGAGCCTTCTGCACACTTCTGACACCCGTTACCCAGGCGGAAATACGGTTGATTGAAGCATCAAAATAATCGGTAGCAATAAACACTCTGTCGAGAGCATCATTTCTTACGATTTCCTTTGCAATTTCCTTTGTTTCATCGTCAAAAATAACCACGTGATCTGAATCCCAACGTACTGCTCTTGTAATATGAAGGGCTATTTTTTCGTTAAAAAGAAGCAGTGAGGGAATCTTGTCGCTTACCGTTTCCGTGGGATGATAATGACCGTTATCCATAAGAGGCGTGATACCCTTGTAATCGGAATAGGAAAGGCAGAATTCAGCCGAGCCTACGGTGTAGCTTTCAAGACCTATACCGAACACCTTTGATTCTAAGGTCACATATACCTTTTCTTTATTATAGGGTATATTTAAAATTTCATCAAGACTTTTTTTGAATCTCAATCTTGGTGAAAACCTGTCGGCAGGAATATCCTTATAGCCGTCGGGAATCCATATGTTCATAACACAGGGAATACCCGTTTCCTCAGCAAAGTATTCGGCAATTTTAAGGCAGGCTTTTCCGTGGTTTACCCAATATGCACGTACCTCTTCGTCAGGTGAAGAAAGGGTAAGATTATCCTTGACCATAGGGTGTGAAAAGAAGGTTGGGTTAAAGTCGATACCCATATTTCTTTCCTTTGCAAAGTCCACCCATTTTTTAAAGTGCTTAGGCAGAAGTTTATCTCTGCCGACTGCTTCACCCTCTTCAAAAATTGCATAAGAGGCGTGAAGATTTAATTTCTTTTTGCCGGGCATAAGTGAAAACGCCTTATCATAATCTGCCATAAGTTCCTCGGGTGTACTTGCCTTACCTGGATAATTACCCGTAGTCTGAATACCGCCCGAAAGAGCCTCCTTGCAATCAAATCCGATAACATCGTCACCCTGCCAGCAATGAACGGAAATGCAGATGTTTTTGAGCATTTCCAATGCTTTTTCCGTATCTATTCCATAGCTTGCATATATTTCTTTAGCTTCACTGTATCTTGCCATCAGTCTGCCTCCTTGACATCAAAGGTTGATTTTACTATTTCTCTTGCTTTAATAAGAGTTATTTTTTTGTCAGACATAATCTGTGAAAGAATATTGCCCGTCGCAGTAGCCTCAATAAGACCCGTATAAACCTTTTTACCCGTATATTTTGCAGTAAGCTTACCCAGATATTTATCCTTGCTTCCTCCACCGACAATATGTATTGCCTTAATCTCCTTGCCGCTGATATCTTCAATTTCTTCAACTGCTTTTTTGTAAGACTCGGCAAGGGAATGGTAAACGCTTGAAAGCACATCACAAAGTGGTAAATCAGGCTTGCCGAGACAATTTCTTACCGCCTCAATCATGTTTTCAGGAGCAAGAAATGCATTGTTGTTGGGATCAATCTTTTCGGTGAAGGTGCTCTCCATTGCAAGGCTCATCATTTCATCATAGTTAAGCTCTTTGTTTATATTTTTGCGGATATTCTGAAACAGCCACATACCCATAATATTTTTAAGAAAGCGGAAACGGTATTCCACTCCGCCCTCATTGGTAAAATTAGCTGTTAGTGCCTTTTCAGTTAGAACGGGCTTCGTGTTTTCCGTACCGATGAGGCTCCATGTACCCGATGAAATGTATACGCTTTCTGTGTCGGTGGGACAAGCTGCAACAGCAGAAGCCGTATCGTGTGAGGGACAGAGAATAACTGTGCTGTCAAAGCCTGCTTCGTTCCTAATCTCATCCGTAAAATTACCCACAACAGTACCGGGCACGGAAAGCTCACAAAAGATTTCCGACGGCATACCGAGAGTATCGAGTATTTCTTTATCCCACTGCTTATTTTCGGCATTAACGAGGTTAGTAGTGGTTGCATTTGTGTATTCATTTCGAATTTCACCCGTAAGCTTGAAGGAAAGGTATTCGGGCATCATCAGAAAGTGCTTTGCATTACTCAGCTTTCCGTTTTTATTGTCGCAGTAAAGCTGATAGATTGTGTTGAAGCTTTGCTTCTGTATGCCCGTTCGTGAATAAAGCTTTGTCTGTGGGATTATTTTATTTACCTCTTTAACCGCTTCGGTTGTTCTGCCGTCACGGTAGGACACTGCGGGAAGGATTTCCTTTTTATTTTCGTCAAGAAGTACATAGTCAACGCCCCAGGTGTCAATGGCAATTGTTTTCGGAATTTTCCCGATTTCCCTGCACTTTTTTATACCTGCTTTTACCTCGTTAAAAAGACTTTCAATATCCCAAATGAGAGTACCGTTTTCATTTTTTATGTTGTTGTCAAACCTATAGATTTCTTCAAGACTTAGTTTTCCTTTTTCAACACATCCAAGAATATGTCTGCCCGAGGACGCACCAATGTCAATAGCTAAATAATAAGTGTTCATCCGTCTGTTCCCCTTAATCTTGATACTAAAATACTCCTCACAATAATTCATTATAATAATATCACTAAGTATCTGTGTTTTAAAGGTCCTTATTTGTTTAAAAAAGTGTCCTTATTTGTATTGATTTTTACACCGTAAAAATATATAATCTCACAGGGGGGGATTATATGATAAGCCGTGAAATTTTAAAAGAGCTTATTCCCATAACCGATGAGGAACAGGCAATACTCGATGGCAGAAGCACAGTAGACAGCAGTATTTATACAGAAAATGACGATAACATTATTTCTGCCAGAAAGCTACTCAAGGACGGAAAGCTCATTACAATCAGAACCCACACAAGATTCATTCACTTTCCCGAGCACACCCACGATTTTGTTGAGGTGGTTTATATGTGTACGGGTAAGACCACTCATATCATAAACGGTAAAACTATTGACCTTTCAGAAGGAGAGCTTCTTTTTCTCGGTCAGAATGCAAAGCAGGAAATTCTACCTGCATCAGGCAACGATATAGCCGTAAATTTTATCATTCTTCCTCAGTTTTTCGATAAAACACTTGAAATGTTAGGTGCCGAAGAGACGCCTTTAAAAAAATTTCTTATTGAATCACTTTTCAAAGAAGAAAACCCTGGTTATCTGCACTTTAAAGTTTCCGATGTTCTCCCTGTGCAGAATCTTATTGAAAATCTTTTGTGGACACTTACAAGCAATGCGTCCAACAAAAGAAATATCAACCAGACGACTATGGGACTTCTTTTTATGCAGCTGCTCAATCATACGGACAAGCTTGCTTATCAGTCAAAAGAAGAGGCAGCTATACTTCAGATTTTCAAATACATAGAAGAAAACTACAAAAACAGCAGCCTTACCGAGGCGGCAAAGCTGCTTCATTATGATTTTTATTGGCTCAGCCACGAAATAAAAAATCAGACGGGCAAGACATACACCGAGCTTTTACAGGATAAGAGACTGTCTCAGGCAGCATATCTGCTTAAAAACACAAAAATAGGCGTTGACGAGATTTCAAAGGCTGTGGGCTATGAAAACAAAAGCTATTTCCACAGGATATTCGCAAGACAGTTCGGCATGAGCCCGAAGAAGTATAGAGATATTGAATAATGAATAACATTAAAAACTCCGTTCACTATCGTGAACGGAGTTTTTTGGGCAGTAGATCTTACTTTTCAACCGCTTAATTAACTTATAAATTGTATAGTTCAACGATTCTGTTTACCAAGCATCGGCATTTCTGTCATTCTGAGTCTCGCACAGCCGTATGGGCGAAGCTCTATTTCCTGCACTTCAGTTATCGGCACTCTTGATTTTGGTATTTTTCCTGCAATACTTCTGTACGGGAATTTAAAACCCCAGTTGATCTGCTGCAGTTTTGCTTTTATCGTTATGGGCGGATTATTCTGTGAAAACGGAATATTACCCGATGCGTGATAATTTATTTCAAAATCATCGTCTGCAAAGCCATAGTTCCAAGGGGTTTTTGGTATAAACTGATAATCGCAATAAGGGAATTTGCGTTCAACACCTTTTTTAGTGTATTCCCTCATTTTCTTTTCATAAGCAACGGGAACAGAGAAAAGCAGAGGACCCTTCTGTAAAGCATAAAGACTGTTCGGCCTTTCTTTTAAAAAAGGTATTGCATCAAACTCCAACTCGATTTCTGTTTTGCCCTGCTTTATTGCGAACTCGAGGTCTTTAGCCTCTGTAGCTTCACCGTTCACTTTAAGATTTTTTGCAAAAGAGGGAATGCGGATTACAAAGCTGAAGTCCTTTTCTGCATCTATGTAATAGTGCATTTTATTGTTGAACGGGTAATCTGTTTCAAGTCTGATTGTAACGCCCTCATCTTTCAGAACAGACGGCAGCATAACTGAACTAATTACAGTATCACCATTGTGCATAAATGCAGAAAGTGCAAATTTGGGCCACCCCTGATTGAAGTTTGCTGTACAGCAGCCAAAATTCGGCTCAAGTCCGAATGTATGTGCATAAGGACCGTTTGTGCTCCAGGGAGCCATAATCATAGTTTTCTGACAGGCAACCTGATTTACCTGCTGAACATACTGATGAGTCCACATATCCTCGCTGAGTGTAGCAGGAAGAGCATTGAATCCGAGAATTTCAAGACGTTCAGCCCATTTGTTGTCACCTGTACGGGCAAATATCTCTTCGTAGGAATACATCTGCTCTACTACCGAACAACATTCGGTGCCTTTGGTAGGATCAAGACCTGAAAGCACTTCGTCTCCTGTAAATCCCTCAAATGCGGTACCATTGTATTTATCAAGAACAGCACGAAGTTTTTCAGCATTATCAGTATATTTTTCGCCTAATAATTCGTAAGAGACCGCTTCACTCTTAAGCATCATAGTCAGATTAACAATATGAGTATTCATTTGCCATTTGTGACTTGGCTTTTTCCAATTTTCAATTGTTGTGTTATAATCGAAGCCTTGTTTTTTGATAATTACTGCAAGGTCCTTTATCCATTCCTCTTTATATTTTTCATATAAGAAATTGAGTGAAATAAAGGTCTCAAACCACCTGAATTTTCCCCAACCAAAAAGCTTGATTTTGCCGCTTTTAAGAAAATCATAATAGTTTTTAAGCACCTTGTAAATAACATCGGGGATTCTTTCATCTCCCGAGCAATCATAATAAACCTTTAATGTTTTACAGATAAGCTGAATTGCCCAGGTATCATATTTTGCACGTTTTTCTTTTTTGCAGGGGCAAATCCAACCGTCATCATCCTGAGCAGCAATAATAGCATCAATATATTTTTTTACGGTAGCAATCATATCATCTCTTTCGAGAAGATATGCAAGAGGAATAAAGCCGTCAAGCCAGTAAGGCACTCTCTCCCAGCCTTCACGGTTACCGCCTATCCAACCGCTGTCACGGATATCAGGCCATATCTTATGAAGATTGCCGCTGAGTCCCTCCGCCTGAATTTCAAGCTGACGGCGAAGCCAACCCTCGGGCTTAATCTCTTTTGATGTATAAAAGCTCCACTTTTTCATTTTATCACCTCACGCAGCACTTTCTATTAATTCTTGCGGATTTTCTGCTGAATCAACACCTTTTCTGATAAGGATATACAGAGGAATCAGTGCCAACACGCACACTATACCCACCCATAAAACAGAACAAGGTAATTACAAACCAATTTTTATTACTGAGTTTTCCGGTGTTCATATTAACTCTCCTTTTGTCGCCTGTATAAATTCTTTTTAATAAAATAATTATAGTACATAAAAGAAATAATTGCAATCATATACCTTCTTTTTAAAAGCCATATTATCAAGCATACATAAATACATACTTAGTGTGATTATATATCAAGCTTGTCGGATTTGATAAAAAAACAAAGGACTTTTACGAAGTCCTTTGTTTTTTATGTTTATAACCCGTTTTTTCAAAATTTAAAACCTATAAATATTTGCTTCATATGCACGAAGCTTATCTGAACGTGCAGGATAATTTGAAAGCTCACATTCACCTTCGGCTTGTCTTGGTCTGTCGATTTCGTTTTCTGTAAGATTCATTTCAATATAGAACTTTCCTTCGTCAGACTTTCTGTAAAAACAATAAGTTTCGTCATTTGTTTCAAGAGGTATGAAATCGCCGTAAACAAGAGTAGCCTTGTTTTCCTTACGCAGTGCCACAAGATTTTTATAATAATTAAAGGGACTCGTTTCATCCTGAAGCTGAGCCTTTACGTTACATTCCTTATAGTCACCACCCACACGAAGCCAGGGTGTACCCGTTGTAAATCCTGCATTTTCACTGTCATCCCAAGGAATGGGAGTTCTTGCGTTGTCTCTTCCGCCTGCAAGGATTTCTGCAAAGACCTCTTCGGCTTTTCTGCCCATTTTAACATTTTCGTTATATCTGTTTATACCCTCAACATCACGTATTTCACTTATATCCTTGAAATCGCAGTTCATCATACCTAATTCTTCACCCTGGAAAATATAGGGTGTACCCCTGCCTGTGAGAACCATTGTGCCGAGAAGCTTTGAAAGAGGCTTTCTGAATTTTGTGTCGGGATTTACCTTTGACACCATTCGCGGATTATCATGATTTTCAATAACAAATGAAGGCCATGATGAGCCGTTAAGAGAAAACTGATAATCTATAAAAGCTTCCTTTAAATATTTAAGGTTGTATTTATAATCCTGATATTTGGATTTACCAGGATTTTCAATATGGTCAAAAAGGAACGCCTGACATACTTCTCCGCGGGATTCATCGGAAATAAGCTTTACCATTTCAATACCTGTGCTGCAAGGTTCTGCAACGCAGAAGGAACCGGGGAAGTTTTTAAAGGTCTTTTCATTAAGCTCACTAAGATACTCATGAAGCTTCGGACCCCACGAATAATGCTCGGTACCGCAGCTAAAAAGCTTGGCAACAGTCGGGTCACCGTCGGGAAGCCCGGGAGTTTTTGAAATAAGTGTGATAACATCCATTCTGAAGCCGTCAACACCTTTTTCAAGCCACCGGGAAACCATATCATAAACTTCTTGTCTCAGCTCAGGATTATCCCAGTTAAGATCCATCTGCTTCGATGAGAAAAGATGCAACGCCCACTCATCAAGCTCAGGATAATAATTCCATGCAGAACCCGAGAAGAACGATGTCCAGTTGTTAGGCGGAACTCCGTCACCCTTACCCTTGCGGAAGAAATAGTAGTTTTTATACTTCTCATCACCTGCAAGAGCTTTTCTGAACCATTCGTGTTCATCGGAGGTGTGATTCACAACAAGATCCATAATAAGCTTCATTCCACGCTTATGGATTTCGTCGAGCATATTATCAAAATCATCCATTGTGCCGAATTCAGTCATAATTTTCTGATAATCACGGATGTCATAGCCCATATCATCATTGGGTGAATCGTAAATAGGGCTGAGCCACAGCACATCAACACCCAACTCTTTAAGGTAGTCGAGCTTTGAAATAATGCCCTGAAGGTCGCCGACACCGTCACCGTCTGAGTCCATAAATGAACGCGGATAAATCTGATAGATAACAGCTTCCTTCCACCATTCAGGGTCTGTTTCGCTTTTTGATATAATCTTTTCGGGATTTGCATTGAGAATATCAAGAAGATATTTCATTGCTTCGTCTGTAACTTTACCAGTGAGAAGCTCACCTAAGGTCTTTTTGCAGAAGACCTCATCCGAGAGAATATCGGCAGCTATGTTTTTACGGTAAACTACCTTTTTTGAAACATCGTAGCCGACGGGATTGTCAAGCACCTCGGAAAGTGTGCTTTCAGAAGTAAATTTCATATATATATTCTCCTCAACAGTTTGCTTTATTTTTTTGCCGATAGGTTCATTTTTCTTTTCCTTTACCAACATAAAATTTAATATATTATACCATATACATCTACAAAGTGCAACACAGTCGGCAAAGCCACCTCGTTTGGTTTCTGCAGGCGGAATGAAGTTAATCTGATGTTCAAATGAAGTTATCTGCTCAAGCAGATAAACGTGTCTGTGTCCTACGAACATCAACAAAAAATCTTTAAACACTTTAACCAAAAACATCTACTAATTTTCAGAGAATTATATTGTTGTTTTTTCCTCTTTGAAATGTTATTATGAAAGGGAATATAAACAAAGGAATGATATGATGAAAAATCTTATTTCTACTCCCATAGAAATATATGGTAAAGTGGCAGAAAACCGTGTTCTTTTTCAGCCTATGGAGGGCTGTGACGGAACTGTTGAGGGTGCTGTTGACAAGCTTACCTTACGAAGATACCTCCGCTTTACCGAGGGTGCTCCCGGTATAATCTGGTTTGAGGCAACTGCTGTATGTAACGAAGGCAGAGCAAATCCACGTCAGCTTTATATAAATGACGATACTGTCGGCGGATTTAAAGCTACAGTCAGCGAAATTAAAAGAAAATCAAAGGAGCTTCACGGCTTTGAGCCACTTGTGATTGTTCAGCTTACCCACAGCGGTCGTTACAGTAAACCTAACGGTACTCCTGAGCCTATCGTAGCATATCGCAATGAGCTTTGGGAAAAGGGCAAGGAGGATCAGCCCTTCAATGTGGCTACTGACGAATATCTTGCCACAATTCCAACTATGTATTCCAAAGCGGCAAAATTAGCCCTTGAAGCAGGCTTTGACGGAATGGATGTCAAGTGCTGTCACGGTTACCTTTTTAATGAATTGCTCAGTGCATACAACCGTGAAGGCAGATACGGCGGCTCACTCGAAAACAGAACAAGACTTTACTTTGATTGTATCGACGCTGTCAAAGAGTCTGTCGGTGACAAGGCATTTGTTACAACTAGACTCAATGCCTGCGACTGCTTCCCTTTTCCCTTCGGCTTTGGTGTGAATGAGCTCGATCAGATAGATCTTGACGAAACGAAAATAATTATAAAAGGACTTCGTGAAAAGGGCATTGAGCTTGTGAATCTCACTATCGGTAATCCCTATCTTATCCCTCATATCAACCGTCCCTATTTAGTTAAAGCTCCCGAGGACGGAAATATCGGTATGAAGAGGGTTTACGATGTGACAAAGGAAATCACATCAGCCTTTCCCGATATGAAATTTGTTGTATCGGCTCTGACTTATCCCGGCGAGGATGCAATAGAATATGCTGAAAAACTTCTTAATGAAGGTGTCGGAGATATCGCAGGCTTTGGCAGAATGACCTTTGCTTACCCCACTTTCTATAAGGACTATCTTGAAAAGGGTGCTCTTGACAAAAAGAAGGTCTGCCTCAAATGCAGTAAATGCTCCGAGCTTATGAGAGCAGGTACCGTTTCAGGCTGTGTAATCAAAGACAGCGAGTGCTATATGCCCTATTATCAGAAATACGTTTTAAAGAAATAAGGTGAAAATTATGGTTGCAGTTGTAACAGGCGGCAGCAGAGGTATCGGCAAGGGAATTGCTGAAGCTTTACTCGATAAAGGCTTTACTGTTATTGTTACGGCAAGAAATAAAGGCACAGAAATTGAAGAACTTGAAAAGGCATACAACGAAAAAGTGTATTTTGTGCCTTGCGACATTTCAAGGGATGAAGACAGAAAAAATCTTTTATCCTTTGTAAAAGAAAACTTCGGTAAGCTTGATTTACTTGTCAACAATGCAGGTGTTGCACCGAGAGAAAGAAAGGATATTCTTGAAATCACTCCCGAAGATTTTGATTATCTTACAGATATAAATTTAAAGGGTACTTTCTTCGTAACACAGGAGCTTACACCCTTGCTTATACAAAATGAAAAATCAAGAATAGTGAACATTTCTTCAATGTCAGCTTATACCGCTTCGGTAAACCGTGGTGAATACTGCATTTCAAAGGCAGGCATTTCTATGATAACAAAGCTTTTTGCCGCAAAACTTGCAGAATACGGTGTAAGCGTTATTGAAATAAGACCCGGCATTATCGAAACAGATATGACTTCAAAAGTAAAAGAAAAATATGAAAAACTCATCGCAGAGGGAATTACGCCTATAAAAAGAATGGGAACACCTGACGATGTTGCAAAATGTGTTATTTCTGTCGCAGAAGGAAACCTTGATTTCTGCACAGGTACGGTAATTGATTGTGATGGCGGATTTAATGTGAGGCACTTATGAGAAAGATTTATAAAGCTCTTGTTATAGGCAGCGGTGCAGCGGCTTACGGTTGTGCAGACTGGCTTTACCGAGAGGGCGTAAAGGATATAGCCGTGGTAACGGAAGGAAGGCTTTCGGGCACATCACGAAATACCGGAAGCGACAAGCAGACCTACTACAAAATTTCAATGGACGGATTTACACCCGACAGTCCCTATAAAATGGCAAGCGATATGTTTTCGGGTGGATCCTGCGACGGAGAGAAGATGTATCTCGAGGCGGTAAACAGTCAAAAATGCTTTCTTCGTCTTTGTGAATATGGCGTTAATTTCCCCACGGATTCCTACGGCGGTTATCCCGGCTATAAAACCGACCACGACAACACGGTAAGAGCTACCTCTGTAGGCCCTCTTACATCAAAAAAGATGACCGAAAAGCTTGAAAAGGTTGTGCTTGAAAGAAACAAGACACCTCTTTTTGATAATAAACTTGTTATAGAAATTCTTACCCGCGACGGCAAAGCTTACGGTGTGAAAGTGCTTGATACCGTTACAGACAAAACCGAAAACATTTTTACCGAAAACATAATCTGTGCCACAGGTGCTCCTGCCTGTATTTATGAAGACAGCGTATATCCCGAATCACAACACGGCATGACAGGTGTGCTTATTGAAGCCGGCGTCAGAGTCTGCAACTTCACTCAATGGCAGTACGGTATGGCTTCCGTGGATTTCCGATGGAATGTATCGGGTAGCTTTATGCAGGTTATCCCCCGTTTTGTCAGCGTAGACGAAAACGGAAATGAATACGAATTTCTCAGCAATTACTTTGAAGATATACATGAGGCTTACAGCTTTGTTTTCCTCAAGGGTTATCAGTGGCCCTTCTCTTACGGCAGAGTAAAGGAAAGCTCGCAGATAGACCTTGCCGTACACAGCGAAACAAGCAAGGGCAGAAAGGTATATCTTGACTACAGAAAAAATCCAGGCGGTTTCTGCTTTGAAAAGTTAAGCACAGAAGCAAAGAATTACATAAAATCTACTAATTGTATGGCTGATACACCATTTGAAAGACTTAAGAAGCTTAACAGTAAGGCTATTGATGTTTATCTTCGTCAGGGTATAAATCTTGAAACGGATTTACTTCGCATTGCCGTCTGTGCACAGCATAATAACGGCGGTGTTTATACAGACAGCAATTTTGAAAGCGACATCAAGGGTCTTTATGTTATCGGTGAAGCCGCAGGCACCTTCGGTCTGTCACGTCCGGGCGGTTCCGCCCTTAACGATACTCAGGTAAGCGGCCTTGTATGTTCAAGGCATATAGCTAATAAGACCGACAAAATTTCTGATGAAAGCATATATGATAGCTTTTCAAGCGATGAAACTGATTTCACCTTTGATGAAAGCATAAGCTATGACCACTTTAAAAATAAAATGAGCAAGGTTGCCTCATTTAAAAGAGATTATGAGGGTTGTGTCTCTCTTCTGGACGAAATAAATGATACTCTTTCTTCTTATCCGAAAAGGCACAAAAGCCTTTATGACTACTACCGTGACAAGGATATGCTTCTGAGTATGAAAGCTCTTTTAGAAGCAATTAAGTCAGAGCTTCCCGAAACAGGCAGCCGTGGCGGTGCAGTATTTATAAAAGACGGCAGTATACATGAAGAAAACCTTTATTACAGAGATTATCTTACCGTTACGGGTAACGGCAAGACGGAATATATCAGAGTTTCACCCGTACCCTGCGAACGAAAGCCCTTTGAGCATTATTTAAGCAAAATCGATGAAACCAACATGTAAGGAGAAAAGCATATGACAGGAAACAGAAGAATCGATATCAAACGTGCAACTAACAGAGAAATCCTTGCCTTTTCACTTTTACCCTTGGGATTTTTCTTTATTGACTGTACAGTTTACACAGTAATCAACTTTTATATGACCGATGTTCTGAAGCTGAGTATGGGTCTTGTATCTATCGTACTTCTCGGCACAAAGGTATGGGACGCGGTAAACGACCCCATTATGGGTCAGATTGTTGAAAGAACAAGAACAAAGTGGGGCAAGTGCAGACCTTATCTTCTTTGGGTATCAATTCCCTTTGCAATTACAACAGCCCTTCTTTTCTTACCCGTTAAGTTTCCCGAAAGCTGGAACATCATCACCACAGACGGCACTAACCTCGGTAATGCGGGTAACTTTATCTATATGCTCATTATGTATATGGTTTACATCACCGCATATACCGCCATGGAAATTCCCCGCAACAGCCTTACTCCCCTTGTTTTCCCTCAGAAGGATTTAAGAGTAAAAGCAGTTTCAATTTCAAATACAGTAGGCTCTCTCGGTACAATTCTCCCCTCTGTTCTTATATGGACAATGGCAGGTTTACTTGGCAACGGAAAAAAGGATATGACCGATATGGGGTATTTCTGGTCAGCTGCTATTTTTGCACTTATGGGTGCCGCTATTATGATGGGCTCCTTCTTCGGCATCAAGGAAAAGGTTTATATTCCGCCAAAAAAAGCCAAGTCATCTGCCAACCTTAAGAGAATGATTAAAGACAAGAGAGTCCTTGCAATACTTGTCGCCGCATTCTTCAGCGGTATCATCAACCTCGGTGCGATGTTCCTTTCATATTTCGCTCGCTGGAACTGCATCGGTATTCTTCCTATGGATCAGATAAACAGCTTCATTGAGGGTATTGTAGGCAAAAACCCCAATATTGATGCAGTGGCTATTCTTCCTACTCTTCTATCAGTTTCAAGTGGTATTTCTTATATGCTTTCAATGCTTCTCGTTCCTCCCCTTCTCAAAAAAATGACAAAGAAAACCTTATGGATTGTTATGTCCTTTGTGGGTGCTGCAGCAAACATTATTGTTTATGTGGTAGGAATTTATATTGTGCCCTACAACACAATTCCCGGCTTTATACTTTATGCAGTACTCCGCTTCTTTACCAATTTCCCTGTGGGAATGAGTGTAGTTCTTCTCACTTCAATTATCGCTGACGTAACAGACAGCATTGAAATGGAATCAGGCGAAAGAATTGAAGCTACCGTATATTCCTTTAAGGGTCTACTTTATAAAATTTCAGCAGCTGTCTTCAACGTTGTTGTTCTCAATATCATTAACGGACTCGGCTATAATGCTGAAAAAATGGAGGCTCTTACTAACGGTGCAAGAATCCCCCTTATCTCATCAACTCTCGAAGCAAATGTTATTGACGGCGTAAACTATACATCTCTTCTCAACGGTATTTTCTTTATGCTTACAGCACTTGGCGCAATTGCACTTGTTCTTCAGGCTTTACCTATGCTCTTCTTTAAGTTTGACGAAAACGCTGTTGAAGCAAAGCTTGTAGAATACAGAAAACAAAAAGAACAGTCATTAGAAAACGAACTTGCCACAGCTGCAGAGGTGTAAGATGAATTATTTTAAGCTTGGGCTTTGCAGTGTTACCTTCAGAAAGAAAGCCGCTGAAGATGTGGTTAATTTAGCTAAGAAAGCAGGCATCGGCTTTATCGAATGGGGTGGAGATATTCATGTCAAAGCCATTGACGATGCTAAAATGGTAAAAGCTCTCTGCGACAAGGCCGACATAAAAATCAGCTCCTACGGAAGCTATTTCAACTCCGCTGTTTTTGACGTAAACAAATGGATTGAAGCCTGCGAAATTGCAAAGGTAATGGGTGCTAAGTCAATAAGAATATGGTTGGGCAAAAAGAACAGTCAGGTAACATCAGATAAGGAATATCAGCTTCTTCTGGAGAACACAAAAAAGATGTGCGATATTGCATCAGAATACGGACTTATCGTCTGCCCCGAATGTCATGACAATACCTTTAACAACAACACCGATGCAATTCTCCGTTTTGTTAATGAACTGAAGAGGGATAATTTCAGAACCTATTTTCAGTCAAGATATTTCCGCATGGAATACGACCTTGACAGAATTGACAGAACATATGATTATATAAAGGATGTTCACATTTCTTACCGTGATCTTAAAAGAGAACAGCTTTTCAGAAAGAAAGACAAAAACTATCTTGACACACTTCTTAAGAAGTTCAAAGAAAAAGCTTTTGACGGAATTGTTATGATTGAGTTTGTGTCGGGAAACAGTGAAAAGAACTTTTTTAATGACACGGAAAAGCTTAAAAGATATTGAGGTTGATAATATGAAGATAGCATTACTTGGCACAAACAAGAGCAAATTCAACCTTGTTTTTTCCGAAGATGTAATGAAAAAATTAAAAGAATACGGTGAAGTTTCTCCCGAGCTTATAAATAAGGGCTGCCTTGAAAAACACAAGGATTTTCTTTCCGAGTGTGAGATAGCTTTCTCTACCTGGGGAATGCTCAAATTAAGCGAAGAGGAAATAAAAAAATATCTACCGAAGCTTAAGATAGTTTTTTATGCTGCAGGTACGGTGCAGTATTTCGCAAAACCTTTTTTTGACTGCGGAGTAAGGATTTTTAGTGCCTTTGCCGCTAACGCAGTACCCGTTGCAGAGTATACCGTATCACAAATTATTCTTGCTTCAAAGGGATTTTATCAGAGTGCAAAGAGATACCGACTTGCACTCCCATCTTCTTTCATTCACACACAGAAAAGCAGAGGTAATTTTGATATAAATGTTGGCCTTGCAGGTCTTGGCACTATTGGCTCAATGGTTGCTGAAAAGCTCAAAGGATACGATGTAAATGTTTATGCTTACGACCCCTTCTGCAGTGATGAAAAAGCAGAAAGGCTTGGTGTTAAGCTTGTTGACCTTGAAACACTCTTTAAAGAATGCGATGTAATCAGTAACCACCTTGCGAACAAAAAAGAGCTGAAAAATGTTTTCACAAGCAAGCATTTCGCTTCAATGAAAAAGTATTCCACCTTTATAAACACAGGCAGAGGCGACCAGGTTAACGAATGGGCACTTGCAAAAAATCTTATTCTGCACCCGTCAATAACGGCTGTGCTTGATGTTCTTAAAATAGAATATATTCCCTATATAAATCCCCTATTCTGGTGTCCTAACGCTATCATTACTCCTCATATTGCAGGCAGTATGGGCAGTGAAACTCACCGAATGGCTTATTATATGATAGAACAGCTCGATAATTACCTTAACGGTAAAGACTCGCAGTACGAGGTTACAAAAGAAATGCTTTCAACAATGGCATAAAAAGGAGAAAATATTATGAATTTTGAAAAAGCAACAGAACTTTATTCTGCTGAACCTACAAAAGAAAAGCTTTATGAGGTGGCAGATTTACTTTTAAAGGAAATGACAGTAACTGAAAGAATAAAGCTTTTACAGGGTCATGCTATGGGTGTAACCATAAAAAACTTTTTAACAAAGGGCAGATTTTATAACGGTGAAGCCTATCCTGCCGGCGGATGCAAAAGGCTCGGTATTCCTCCCGTAATGTTCACCGACGGGCCAAGAGGTATTGTTATGGGTAAATGCACCTGCTTCCCCGTATCTATGCTCCGAGGAGCAAGCTTTGACGATGAGCTTGAATACCGTATTGGTGAGGTTTTCGCCAAGGAAGCATCTGCACTTGAAGCTAACCTTTTTGCAGGTGTATGTATAAATCTTCTTCGCAATCCTATGTGGGGCAGAGCTCAGGAAACCTACGGTGAGGATCCTTATCTTTTAGGCAGAATGGGTGTTGCTCTTACAAAAGCTATGCAGGATAACGGTATTATCGCCTGCCCGAAGCATTATGCCCTCAACAGTATTGAGGATCTTCGTTTTTCAGCTAATGCGATTGCTGACGAAAGAACTCTTCACGAGGTTTATCTTCCTCATTTCAAAAAATGTATTGATGCAGGTGCAATGTCTATTATGGGTGCTTACAACAAGGTCAACGGCACCTATGCCTGTGAAAACAAAGAACTGCTTACAGATATTCTTCACGACAAGTGGGGCTTTGACGGCTTCTCGCTTTCCGACTTCTTCTACGGCATTTACGATGCAAAGAGAAGCCTTAAGGCAGGTATGGATATGGAAATGCCCTACCTTTTCCGTTATGCTACACTTTCCTATCTGCTAAAAAAAGGAGAGATAACCGAAGAGGATATTAACAAATCTGCCGTCAGAATTTTAAGGGCACTTATTTCAACCTTACCCAAATACAAAAAGCAGGATAAATCAGTTATCCTTTCGAAAGAACACGTTGCCCTTGCAAGAGAAGCGGCAACAAAGGGTATTGTTCTTCTAAAAAACGAAGATAAAGTTCTTCCCGTTCCCGAAGGCAAAAAGATTGCCGTTGTGGGAAGATATGCAAATAAACGTAATACAGGCGACCACGGAAGCAGTAATGTTTTCAGTCCCTATGCCGTTACTCCCTATGAGGGGTTGAAAAACCGTTTTGGTGAAGAAAATGTTTGTATTTACAACGGCTCAAGCTGTAAAGAGGCTATGAGGACTTCAGCAAAGTGCGACTACATAGTTCTCTGCGTGGGCAGTGACTGGCTTCAGGAGGGTGAATTCCTTGTTAACCTCGGCAATGCAAAGAAAAAGCCCAAGGGCTCAGGCGGTGACAGAGCAGATTTAAGAATACCAGAAGAGGATGTAACTCTTATAAAGGCTCTTTCCGCTCTCGGCAAAAAAATTATTGTAAATATCATGGGCGGCAGTGCCTATGTTATTAAGGATTGGATAGACCTTGCTGATTCCGTTGTTATGTCCTTTTACAGCGGACTTGAGGGGGGTAATGCTCTTGCAGATATATTAAGCGGTAACGTTACCCCTGCCGGCAAGCTTCCCTTTACAATCGCAAATAAGACAGAGGATTATCCCCCCTTCCTTCACCTTGGCGCAAAGGATAAAAATATTGAATACGGCTACTATCACGGCTACACGCTCTTTGATAAAAAGGGCATTGAAGCTCACTTCCCCTTTGGCTTCGGACTTTCCTATACTCATTTTGAGCTTGAATGTATATCCTGCAAAAAATCAGAAGATAAAATCGAAATTACCGTTAATATAACAAACACAGGTGATGTTGACGGTGATGAGATTATACAGATTTATGTCGGCAGTGATAACACAGAAAAAGACAGACCTATCAAGGTGCTCAAGGGCTTTAAGCGTGTAAGCGTTAAAGCAAAGGAAAGCATCATCACAGAGATCGATGTACTGATTGACGATATCAAATTCTACAACCCCGAAAACGGCAGCTGGGAGCTTGACGAAAGCTACACGGTTTATGTAGGTACAGACAGCAAAAATGTAACAGTCGCAGGAAAGATAGCGTTCTGACATAAGAGGTGAAAGCAATGAAAAAAAGTCCATATTCACCTGACGAATTTATGTCAGGTCTTTACGACAGGCTAAAGGCAGAGCCATATAAAAACGCAGACTCTTACAAGGACGCACTTGAAATCGGCAAAAGCATAAAAGAAAAGGCCAAGAAGCTTTTCGCGCTCGAAAAGTTAGACTCCATGTCAACTGAATTAAAGCTTATTCCCATAGGCAAAGAACTTGACTATCCGGAATATACACTAAAAAAGTATTCCGTAGAAATTCTGCAAGGCTTAAACAGTCTTATCTATATCCTCGAACCGAAGAATGTTAAAGGCAAAACGGGCGGAGTTGTTGCACTTTGCGGTCACGGCTACGGTGTAAGACAGATACTGAACATCTCCAAAAAAGGCAACAAAAAACACTTTAACTATATTGACAACTATCAGAATAACTTTGCCGTAGAAATGGCCAAAAGAGGCTGTACAGTTATTACACCTGAGCTTTTCGGCTTCGGTGAGGCAAGACTTCAGCACGATTTATGCAAGCCATTTTACATAAGCTCCTGTGATGAGCTTTCCCACCACCTTCTCCCCTACGGACTTACAACTGCATCCTTAAGAGTTTATCAGGCACTCGCCTGTGCAAAGATTTTAAGAAATCTGGAAGCAGTTGATGAAAGCAAGATTTCTCTCATGGGTATTTCAGGCGGAGGTCTTACGGCACTTTATGCTTCTGTGCTTGATGACAGCATTTATAAAACTGTCATCTGCGGTTATGTCAATACATTTAAGGACAGCATCCTTTCAATGTGGCACTGTCCTGATAACTACATTCCGCACATTCTCGAGGTGGGTGAAATTTACGATTTTGCCTCTGCTCTGGCACCAAAGGAGCTGTTTATTGAGTCGGGTGAAAAGGATAAGCTCTTCCCCATAAAAGCCTCAGAAAAAGCACACAGCAAAATTAAAAGAGTGTATTCTCTTATGAATGCAGAGGACAAGCTTCACATCGATATCTTCCCCGGCAAGCACGCCGTCTGCGGAAGAAAATCCTTTGACTGGTTGGCAAAATAATTTACAACATAAAAATCACGGTGAAGCCTTTTTGGGGTTTCACCGTGATTACTTTTTTATTTGGTTATGGGTTCCAATGTTATGCAGATTTCTGCCTTTTTAACATCTTCAAGCTTAACTGTAAGCTTCTGAATATCGGTATATTCTTCGTCCCATTCCCATTCTCCCGAAAGTCTTTCTGCCTTCATAACAGAGAATGTACCGTCGGAATGAGAGGCAGCCTTAAGCTGCTTGTCACCGATTGTAAGTATTGCAGTCTTACCGTCCTCTGAGATTTCTATGTCAGCCCTGGTGTGCATAAACCAATATATATCACTCTTGAAAAGACATTTTACTTTATCGGTAATTTTAAGAGAAGAATAGCCGTCATAAAGCTCAAAATCTCTCTCTACACTCGTTGCACCGTTCATACGGTATGCATCGGTCATATCAATTTTGCACAATCCGCCGTCCTCGTGATGTGTAAAGCTGTACATTTTTGCCTGAGCAAGTACATACTGGTCATCAAGTGTCATATCCGGGTTAATAACAAGAGTGTTTTGTCCCTCAGCACGCTTACAGTAATTTTTCCATCTTCCGCCTGCAGGAGTGTTGAGGAAATAATTCGGTGCATCATAGGGACCGGGGCCTAACTCCTCTGCCCATCTTACACCCATTGAGTCAAAGACGAATGTACCAATATCAAGGTCACCGTGGTTAATGAAGTTATATCCGCCCTTTATACCTGCGAAGGTGGCGTTTTTATCAAGATAGGCACTTCTCATAAGCACCATGTCCTGACCTATGTCAGAGTAAAGCGGAAGATAAAGCTGCTCATCGGAAAAGTCTGCAGCTTCAGCAGTATAGCTTCTGTCATACCAGAGAAGTGAAAGTGCGTTCTCTCTGCCCTTTCCGCTTATTTCGGTGTTTCCCGATGTATCCGGAGTAAACACACCAGGCTCATCCCACATCTGATAGCAGGAAAGAAGAGACCAGTCGTATTCATCAGCGTACCAGTGAAGCGACGGAGTAAAGCACATTCTTGCCTTGTTGTCACCGAAATTGAACACACCTGTAGGAGTAGTGATATAAACAGGAAATTTGCCGAGCTCCTTGAAGCCTGCAATTTCACTCATACCGAAATCGGTACCGAAGAAATTCTTTGAGGTTGCCACGAAATAAACTATTGAGTTCATACCAGACTGACTGTAGCCGGGGCCTTCAACATAAACACCGTCGGGAGTGAAGTTTTCGAAAGCTATAGGCATATTCTCATAGCACATTGAAAGGAACTCAGTGGCACTGACCGGATCATAAGTTAAAAATGTCATACAGGCAATGCCTATACCGCTGTAGCAAATGCTGTTCCAGTTGTTCTTTGACCAGGTGAACCAATGATTGTCATTAAGTGCGGAATAAATTGCATATTCCCAGACTTTTTCTTCCATAAGACCCTTGAAATCGTCGTCAAGATAATCGTAAAGCCAGTCATAACCGATTGAAACTGCAAGAGCCATTTCAGCTGTTGCAAGAAAATGAGAGTTGCACCAATCATCGTAGCTGCACACCTTTTCTATTTCAGCTTTCGCTCTTTCGGCATATTTTTCCTCACCTGTCACCTGCCAGGCATAGCCTAAAATTACCATTCGGCTGATAACCTCACGGGAAATGGGAAGTATGCTGTCCTCTTCATCAAGAACATACTCCATAGGAGGATAATCACTTATATCACAAAGGGTATCTGCATTTGAAAGGACATATTCTGTAAGCTTTTCGGTGTATGGAGTATACTGTTTCGATTTATACTCTTTTCTTACCTTATCAAAGTCGGCTTTGTCCGCTAAAATAAAGGGGTGAGACCGTGACAAAGACAGATTTTTAAAATACTCTTCCGAAAGCTGATTCTCATCGGGATAGTCCGGATTTCTGTCAAGGCTTATGTAGTCAATTCCGACCTTTACCATATCGGGAATAACCGCAAAATAAGGGACGGTATTCGTGATTCCCAGGGCAATAATAAGCATAACAGAAATGATTATTCCCAAAAATGCTTTTGTTCTTTTTTTCATTGAACCACACCTTATTTATAATCTTTCCTGAATTATAACATAAAATTTTCAGTAATGCTACTGTTAAACGGTCAAAGGTTTTTTATTGCATCTCAAAAATTATTGTTGTATTTCTGCCTCTTTCTATAGTATACTATAAATGTTAAAAGCATACAAAAGGGGAGATACCGTGAAAGTTTCAGAAATGCCGTACAAGAGAATTACGGTTGAAGAATTAAAAGA
>JAXJQQ010000057.1:0-17274 GCA_036311065.1 Acutalibacteraceae bacterium
CCTGTAAGCAGGCACGAAACTCTGAATTCCAGGCTCTTATGCCGGTCCGCGGTAAGATTCTTAACTGTCTTAAGTGTGAATACGATAAGATTTTCAAAAGTGAAATCATTACCGACCTTTTAAAGGTTTTAGGCTGCGGTGTTGAAGTGAGCACAAAGAGCATGAAAAATCTTTCCACATTCAGTCTTGATAATCTTCGCTGGAGTAAAATCATTATCTGTACTGACGCCGACGTTGACGGATATCAGATAAGAACCCTTATTCTTACAATGATTTACCGCCTTGTGCCCACACTTATAAAAGAAGGTAAGGTGTTTATTGCCGAGTCACCCCTTTATGAAATTACAAGCGGTAATCAGACATGGTTCGCCTATACGGAAAAGGAAAAGGCAGACGCTATTGAGGAAATCGGCGATAAAAAGTATTCAATTCAGCGTTCAAAGGGTCTTGGTGAAAATGATGCGGATATGATGAACCTTACAACAATGAATCCCGCAACAAGAAGACTTATTAAAATTGACCCTGCCGAGGCAGAAGCTACGGCTGAAAAGTTTGATTTGCTTTTAGGTGATAACCTTTCCGGCAGAAAGGATTATATTGCTAATTACGGTCATCTTTATATTGATATGACCGATGTAAGCTGAAAGGAGGAAGGCAGATGGCAAGAAAAAAATCATCGGACAAGCCCAAGGATAACGGTGCCGATATACTTAAAAATACTCACATTGCAAATGCAGGTGAAATGATTGAACAGAGAATCACCGATACTCTTGAAATTAACTATATGCCCTATGCAATGAGTGTTATTCTCTCCCGTGCAATTCCTGAAATTGACGGCTTCAAGCCTTCCCACAGAAAGCTTTTATACACAATGTATAAAATGGGCCTTCTTAACGGCTCAAGAACAAAGTCAGCCAATATCGTAGGTCAGACAATGCGCCTTAACCCCCACGGTGACGCTGCTATTTATGAAACAATGGTACGTCTTTCAAGGGGTAATGAGGCACTTCTTAATCCTTATGTTGACTCAAAGGGTAACTTCGGTAAGGCTTATTCACGTGATATGCATTATGCCGCACCCCGTTACACCGAAGCTAAGCTTGAAGGTATTTGTGCAGAGCTTTTCGGTGAAATTGATAAGGATACCGTAGACCTTGTTGATAACTACGACAGCTCAATGAAGGAGCCTGTTCTTCTTCCCGTTACTTTTCCTTCAATCCTTGCAAATACCAACTTAGGTATTGCCGTAGGTATGGCAAGCTCAATCTGCTCTTTTAACCTTCGTGAGCTTTGCGAAACCACAATTGAGCTTGTAAAGGACCAGCAGCACAACTGCATTGATACAATGCCTGCACCTGATTTTGTAGGTGGCGGTACAATCCTTTATAACCGTGAGGAAATGGAAGAAATTTACCGTACGGGCAGGGGAGGTATCAAGGTAAGAGCAAAGTATACCTATGATAAGAGCTTCAACTGCATTGATATTACGGAAATTCCGCCTACAACAACGGCTGAGGCTATAATTGATAAAATCATTGAAAGAGTCAAAGCAGGCTCAATCAAGGAAATTACGGACATCAGAGATGAAACCGATAAGAACGGCCTTAAAATCACAATCGACCTTAAAAGAGGTACCGATGCTGATAAATTAATGCAAAAGCTTTATAAGCTCACTCCCTTGGAGGATTCCTTCTCATGCAACTTCAATGTTCTTGTTGACGGATATCCGAGGGTTATGGGCGTCAGGGATATACTTATTGAATGGATTCGTTTCAGAGGCAGATGTGTATTCCGCCGTGTAAGCTTTGACCTTAATAAGGCTAAAAGCAGGCTTCACCTTCTCAAGGGCCTTGAAAAAATCCTTCTTGATATTGATAAGGCAATTGCAATTATCCGCAAAACCGAGGAAGAAAGCGAAGTTGTTCCCAATTTGATGATTGGCTTCGGTATTGATGAAATTCAGGCTGAATATGTTGCTGAAATCAAGCTTCGTCACCTTAACCGTGAATATATTCTTAAGCGACTCAAGGATATTGAAAATCTTGAAGCCACAATAGCTGATATGACGGATATCCTTTCATCAAAGGCAAGAATAAGAAAGATTATTATCGCCGAGCTTAAAGAGGTTATCAAAAAGTACGGTAAGGACAGAAAGAGTGATATTCTTTACGCAACAGACCTTGAAGAAGCTGAGGCTGAGGAAGAGGTGCCCGATTATCCTGTTCATTTCTTCCTTACCAAGGACGGCTATTTCAAAAAAATTACTCCGCTTTCCCTTCGTATGGGCGGCGAGCATAAATTGAAGGAAAACGATGAAATTTTCCAGAGCTTTGAAAGCTCAAACAACAACGACCTTCTCTTCTTTACAAACAAGCATCAGGTGTATAAGGCAAAGGCAAACGAATTTGCTGACAGTAAGGCAAGTGTGCTTGGTGATTATATTCCCTCAAAGCTTGATATGGAGGAAGGGGAACAGCCCGTATATATGGTTGTTACAAGGAATTATGAAGGCTTTATGATGTTCTTTTTTGAAAACGGCAAAGCCGCAAAG
The DNA here is from genome assembly GCA_036311065.1 of Acutalibacteraceae bacterium. Classification (GTDB taxonomy): domain Bacteria; phylum Bacillota; class Clostridia; order Oscillospirales; family Acutalibacteraceae; genus UBA6857. The sequence continues at coordinate 2,552 of JAXJQQ010000057.1, forward strand.
GTAACTCTTTCATCTTATGCCACAAAGACCAACAGAAAGAAGCTTATCAAGGCTTATTCCGATAAGTCACCCCTTGTTTCCCTTATTTATCTGAGCGAGGATAAATCCCTTGTTCTTGAAACTACGGGCGGAAGGTGTCTTCTTATTGATACTGCAGTTATTGCACCCAAGGCAATGAAGGATACCCAGGGTGTTGCCTGCATAACCATAAAGAAGAATCAGAAGCTTTCAGTTGTGAGAGAATACGTTGAAGGTGAATTCGTCAAGCCTTCAAGATATAAGTCAAAAAATCTGCCCTCTGCAGGTGCAGTTCTTTCAAATGAAGATGTTATGAAAAAGAATAACGTAACCTTTGAAGGATTTGAATAATGCAACACTACTCCCTGATTTGTTTTAATCAGGGAGTTACTTTTTAATCACTAAGTTTAAAAAGCATACCGATGTTGCAAAAGTTACAAATAGTTCACAAATCAATAAAATTCACGGCAAGATACGATGTATAATAGTCTTAGATGTTAATAAGCTAAAAATCAGGATGTGATACAATGAACAAAGAAATTGCATCAGTACGTCAGCTTGCTGAATATGCAGCAAAAAAATATTCGGATAAGGATTTTTGCCGTTATTTTATCGGTGATGAGCTTTGCCAAAAATCCTTCCGTCAGTTTTATGAGGACAGCCTTTCGGTTTGCCGTTACATAAAAAGCAGGGAAAAAGAACGTATTCATATTGCTTTTATAGGAAGAACAAGCTACGAATATATTGTTTGCCTTACGGGTATGATTTTCAGCGGTAATGTTGTTGTGCCTTTTGCACCTGATATTACTGTGGAAGAAGCAGCAGAGCTTTTTTCTGATGCTGATATTGAAATGCTTTTCTGTGAGCAGGAGTTTCTTGCGAAGGCTGAAAAAATCAGCGAGAGCTACGGCAATATCAAAAAAATAATATCCCTTGGTAACAGAGAATGGTTCAGTGATATTTTTAACGTGTTTTCCTCTGATTCCGCTTATGCTGAGCTTTCTGAGATTGAAGAAAATGAAGACGACTGTGCGTTGATTATTTATACATCGGGTACAACGGGCGAAAGAAAGGGTGTTATGCTTTCAAACCGCAACCTTGCAGCAAATTCAAGCTATGAAACATACAGTATGGATGAGGATGATGTAAGCCTTTCTGTACTTCCTATGCACCATGTTTTCTGTTATGCCTGTGATGTGCTTAAAACCCTTTATGACGGCGGTACACTCTGCCTTAACGGAAAACTACCTAATCTTTATAAGAACCTTTTGCGCTTTGAACCGACTATTATGCGTATTGTTCCCGCTATGTGTAAATCAGTGCTTACAAAAATAAAAATAGCTGAAAGGAAGCATCCTGAGCTTTCAAAAAGAGAAGCTGCAGAGCTTGTAGTGGGCAGAAAATTCAGAAGGATGATTGCAGGCAGTGCCTTTTTAAGCGGGGCGCTTATTGATGAATTTGAGCAGTACGGTATTACGGCACGTCAGGGCTACGGAATGAGTGAATGCAGTCCCAGAATCACCACGTCGGATTTTTCCGATGTATGTAAATATTCCAACGGTAAGATAATCGGTGTTGACGAAGTAAGAGTTCAGGATGGTGAAATTCAGGTCAAAGGGCCTTCCGTAATGCTGGGCTATTACAAAAAGCCCGTAAGAACTCAGGAAGCCTTTACTGATGACGGCTTTTTGTGCACAGGGGACCTTGGATATATAGAAAACGACCATATTTATCTTGTGGGAAGAAAAAAGAATCTGATTATTCTTTCCAACGGTGAAAATATATCACCTGAAGAAATTGAAAACTGCTTTGTAGATGACGGTATAGTAAAGGAAATTGTTGTCTATGCAGAAAAAGACAGTATAATTGCTGAAATTTTTCCTGATGAGCTTATGGTTTCATCACTTGATATCACGGATATTGAAGGTGAACTTGCAAGGATTGTTGACCGTGTTAATGTTTCACTCAATTCAGACCGTCAGATAAGCTCCTTCAGAATAAGAACCAAGCCCTTTATCAGAACATCATCAGGTAAAATTAAAAGAACGGAATTTTATTATAAGGAGAACGGAAGATGATTGAAAAAAAGCTGCCCGACGGCACTGTTGTCAAAGCGTATCCCATAACATCATCCCAGCAGATGATGTACCTTATGTCTCTCAAATACGGCTCAGGCTATCCCGTTAATAATATCGGCTACGGATATTACTGGAAGGGCGAAATGGATAAAAAGGCTATGACCGAGTCGATTTATGAAGCTATAAGCCGTTGTGACACAATGCGTCTGCGTTTTGTTATGGGTAAAAAGCTTACTCTTCATCAGTACGTTACTGAAAACAGTGAGCTTATTGTTGAAAAATGGAATTACAGTCATCTTACATATGAGGAAGCGGAAGAAAAATTACTTGCTTTTTCAAGAACAAATATCCCTATGTTCAACTGTGAGGTGCACAGAATAGCAATTGTTGATTTTAAGGACGGTTATATGGGTCTTTTTATGAGAATCCACCATCTTGCAATGGATGCATATTCTTTAAAGGTGTTCGTTAAGGATATATTTGATATCTATCTTCATAAAACACAGGGCTTACCTTATCCCAAGCCGATGAGACCTTACGTTCCCGTGCTTGAAAAGGAGCTGGAATATGAAAATTCATCTGAGTATGAAAATGATTGCAAATATTGGTACGATTCACTTGCAAAAGAAAGTGAGCCGATATTTACAGATTTTATGCTTGATAACCGACTTAAAAAACAGCAGATAAAGTATCCTGAGCATCGCTTTGCCGATATTCACTCAGGTCTTCCTGATGCAGTGTCCTTCAGGTGCAGTATGGGTGAAGAAGAAAGCCGTAGGCTTTTTAAAATGTGTGAAGAAAGAAATCTTTCTGTTTATGCAGCAGTTTCAATGGGCGTAAGAACTGCTCTTTCGGCTTTTAACGATAATCAGAAGGATGTTTCCTTTAAAATGATTATCAACCGCAGGGGTACAATAGCCGAAAAGAAATCGGGCGGTCTTCGTATAAATTTTCTGCCAATGAGAAGTATAATTGAACCTACGGATACCTTCTGCGGTGCAATAAATAAAATTTCAGATGTGCAGAATGAAATGTATCTTCATTCAAGGCTCTCCTTTCTTGAAACACTGAAGCAAAGGCATAAATCAATGCCCAAGGATGCTAAATTTGATTCAACCTATGATAGCTTCGGTCTTTCCTATCAGCCCGCAATGAAGCTTCCGTCTTTTGACAGTCAGATGGCTGAAACTGCAAAGGCTGTGTGGTACAGTAACGGTGCTACAATGATTCCGCTTTACGTAACCGTTGTTCACAGAACAAGCGATAACGGACTTGATTTTATTTTTGAATACCGAAAAGAGCCTGAGGCTGAATATGACCTGAGAGTTCTTTATTCAAAAATTGAAAAGACCCTTATTCTCGGTGCAAAATCTCCTGACATTACCGTGGGTGAATTATTAAACAAAATTGCATTGACTGATGCAGAAAGGAATGGTAAACCGCAATGCTTGCAATCGAAAAGCTTATTGAAATCCTTGAAAACTACGTTGAAGCTGACGAAATCAAGGGTGAAGACTGTTTTAAGTCTGATCTCGGCTTGAGCTCCTTTGACACGATGTGCCTTGTGAATGATATCAAAGCTGAGCTTGGTGTTTCACTTCAGGCAAAAGATTTTATAGAGCATAAAACAGTAGGCGATATGGCTGAATATATAAGTACACTTAAGTAATTTGAATTATAATAAAAACAAACCCCATCCGATTATTACCGGGTGGGGTTTTGACTTTATCGATTGCGCTCGGGCCTCCCCGCGTTCAACCGTCACGGAGAAGCCGCAAACGCCGTTGACTTATCCGCTGAATATATTATGGCAACAGAAGGGTGAATAATTCAGAAAATCAAAAGGAAATTATTTCAGCCTTTCTACCATCATTTTTGCTGCTTTGTAAATATCGCCGCAGCCGAGAGTTATGATAATATCACCTTTTTGTGCATATTTGAGAACATGCTCAACAACACCGTCAAAGCCTTCATACCATGCACTGCCGGGAATTTTTTCGGCAAGGTCCTTTGTATAAATTCCGTAGGTGTTAACTTCTCTTGAGCCCATAATTTCCGTCATAACACATTTATCGGGAATCTGCAGAACACGCACAAAATCATCAAAAAGAATTGATGTTCTTGAATAGGTGAAGGGCTGAAAAACTGCCCATACAGTATTATATCCCATTTTCATAACTGCATTGAGTGTAACCTCAAGTTCACCGGGATGGTGTGCATAGTCGTCAGCTATGGTAATACCCTGGTATTCACCTAATACCTCAAAGCGTCTGCCTGCACCGGAGAAGGATTCAATACCGTTTTTGCATTCTTCTGCTGTGCAGCCTGCATCAATTGCCGCAGCAAAAGCACCAAGTGAGTTTACAATATTGTGTTCACCGGGGATGCTCAATGCAACGTGAGTGAGCTTTTCACCCTTGCTCATTATATCAAATTCTGCAAAAGCACCACGGTTATATGTAATGTTTTCTGCATAGTAATCATTATCGGAGCTTCTGCCGAAGGTGATTTTTTTGCGGTCTACACCCTCAACGGCTTTAACGGTGTTTATGTCATCACCGTTGTAAATAATAGTCTTTGTTGTAAGAAGCGAAAAATCCGTAAAGCAGCGGATGATATTATCAAGGTTTTTGAAAAACTCAAGGTGATCCTCATCAACATTGAGAATAAGTGCAACATCAGGTGAAAGCTCAAGAAAATGTGCCTGATATTCGCAGGCTTCACATACCATAAGGTCGCTTTTACCTGCAATGCCGTGGCTGTCAATCAAAGGCAGTCTGCCGCCTATAACTGCAGTGGGATCCTTTTCAGCCATAATAAGAATCTGTGACAGCATTGAGGTTACGGTTGTTTTGCCGTGAGTTCCGCATACACCGATACAGTTGTTGTATTTTCTTGTAATTGCCCCGAAAAGCTTGTTTCTTTCAAAGCAGGGGATATCGCTTGACTTTGCGGCAATAAGCTCAGGATTGGTTTCAAGAATTGCTGAGGTGTAGATAATAATTTCCGCACCTTCAATGTTTTCGGCCTTCTGACCCAAAATTACATTTACGCCCATGCTTCTGAGCTTGTCTATATTATCACCGCTGTTATTATCAGAGCCGCTGATTTCATAGCCCCAGGAATGCATAATCTCCGCAAGGGGACACATTCCGCTTCCGCCGATACCGATGAAGTGAAGCTTTCTTTTTTCACTGAGTAATTTATCTATTTCATGCATAATTAAAGCACCTCGCATTTCATTATTTTAACTATTATATTTCATTTTACAAAAATAGTAAACACTAAAAGGAAAATTCACAGTAAAAAATTTTTTTCATATAATAAAATATAAATTCAAAGGGGAGTGAAATATGCATAATAAAATTCTTATAATCGGCGGCGATAAAAGGCAGGACGGTCTTTTTGATATACTTAAGGATAAATTCAGCAATTGTACCAAAGAAAACACAAGCTCCTTAAAAGCCTTATCGGAAATAAAAAATCACAGCCTGATTATTTTACCCGTGCCCTTTTCCTCTGACGGTGAATATATTTACAGCAGTAATCCTGATTTCAGATTAAGTGTTACAGATTTTTTGTCGGCACTGACAAAAGATAACACGGTTATTGCAGGAGCTATAAGTGAAAAAAACCGTGCAGAGCTGAATAAAAAAAGCATCACCTTTTATGATATGTGTGACAGCGATTATTTTACGGAATATAATGCATTTCTGACTTCTCAGGGTGCGGTGAAATTGCTTTTGGATAATACAGAAAGTCTTGTTACGGGCAGAAAGGTGCTTATAACGGGATTCGGCAGAGTGGCTCAGGCGCTTGCACTTACACTTAAAGGTATCGGAACGGATGTTTTTATACTTGCAAGAAATCCTCATCAGCTTTTAAAGGCACACTGTCTCGGCTTAAGAACGGTCAGCTTGTCAGCAAAAAGCAGTGTTATATGTATGTTTGATTATATTTTTAACACCGTACCGTGTCAGATTTTTTCTGAATCAGATGTTTTTCGCATAAGGGATGACAATGTTTATTTTGAGCTTGCATCCAAGCCCTTCGGTGCAGATAAAACGCATTTTGAAAAACACGGAAAAAAATATGTTTACGGTGGGGGATTACCGGGAAAATATGTTTCGGCTTCCGCTTGTGAGATTATGGCGGATTTTATTATAAATACAGTAAAGGAGAATCCTATATGAAAGATAAGCTTACCTTCGGCTTTTGTATGACAGGCTCATTCTGTACCTTTGACAAGGCGTTAAAGCAGATTGAATATCTTGTTTCAAAAAATATAAATGTGTTACCGATTATGTCCTTCAACGCTTATGAAACTGATACACGCTTCGGAAAGGCTGAGGATTTTATATACCGGATTGAAAATATAACGGGCAATAAAATTATATGCACACTTACTGAAGCGGAGCCTATAGGGCCCCAAAATTTAACAGACCTTATGATAGTTCTTCCCTGTACGGGAAATACTCTTTCAAAGCTCAGAAACGGCATATATGACACGCCCGTCACCCTTGCAGTAAAATCTCACCTCAGAAATCAGAAACCCGTTTTAATCGGTGTTTCCTCAAACGATTCGCTCAGTTCATCTGCAAAAAATATCGGTGAGCTTTTGAATTACAAGCATTATTATTTTATCCCTATGAGTCAGGATAATCCGCAGAAAAAGCCATTTTCTGTTGTTTGTGACTTTGATAAAACCTATGAAGCTGCGTTTTGTGCGTTGAAGAGCGAACAGCTGCAGCCTGTTCTTCAGTGATATTTTTCTTGACAATATTTATTCGGGAATGTTAAAATAACCTTGAAGAAAGGGGAAGATTATATGAAGCTTTATATAAAACAAAAGGTATTTTCCTTTAAAGACAGATTTACAGTTTATGATGAATGGGGCAGAGATAAATATTATGTTGAGGGTGAGTTCTTCTCATTCGGCAAAAAGCTCCATGTTTATGACCTTAACGGCACGGAGGTTGCATATATTGAACAGAAAGTGCTCAGCTTCCTTCCTAAATTTTTTGTATTCATGAACGGTCAGCAGGTGGCTGAAATTGTTAAGCAGTTTTCATTTTTCAGACCTAAATATTCAATCGCAGGTCTCGGTTGGGATATTGAAGGTAATTTCTGGCAGCACGATTATCTGATTACAAATAACGGTGCACCTATTGTTACAATTATGAAGGAATGGATGACCTGGGGCGACTGCTATGAGCTGGATATTGCTGATGAAGCTGACGAGCAGATTGCCCTTGCTGTTGTTCTTACTATTGACTGTGTTCTTGAAGCTCAGCGGGCTGCAGCGGCATCATCATAAATATAAAATAATAAATGCAGGTGTAAACAAACACCTGCATTTCGGTTTATTTATATAAAGGAATGCTCTACTCTTACAACAAGGTTAATTGTTTCATCGTATTTTTTGAATATATTTTTAATTTCCGACAGTATTTCACTGTTGGTTTTATTTTTGTCAGGCACAGGTACAACAAGGTCAAAAATAAGGTTTGTGTGGGTTGGACCCTTTACCATTTTAAAATCGTGGAAGGAGTATTCACTGTTGTATTCTTTGATTATGCCTTGTGTTATTTTTTTATATCTGTTTACCTGCTCGTCATCAGTAACAATCGGGTCCATGTGTATACACATCAGAATATTCATCTTACTGAGAATTTCTACCTCAATGTTGTCGATAAGGTCGTGAACCTCCATAATATCTGCATCTGCAGGTACTTCAGCGTGAACGGAAGCGATTCTTCTGCCGGGGCCGTAGTCGTGAATAATAAGGTCGTGGATACCGACTATGCCTTCATTTTTTGTAATAAGCTTTTCAATTTCATTTACGGTATCTTCCTCAGGTGCCTGACCGAGAAGAGGTCCGAGAATGTCCTTTACAATGCCGACACCTGCCATAATGATGATAACAGATACTCCGATACCGATTATACTGTCGGCAGCCTTGAAGGGTGTGAAATACGATATAAGCAGTGCTGCGATTGTTGCAACGGTTGAAATTCCGTCATTGATGCTGTCTTTTTTCACAGCCTTAAGGTTCAGGTTTCCGGTAACAGCAAACAGATTATGGTTAAGATATGCCATTAAGAATTTTGTTGCAGAGGCTACGGCAAGAACTACAAGATTCCACAGGCTGAAGGATACATCTTCCGGATGAATAAGCTTATCGAAGGAGGCGGTAAGCTGATCAAAGCCCATATGAAAAATGAGAAATGCCACAACAAGGGCTGATATGTATTCTATTCTGCCGTGTCCGAAGGGGTGGTCCTTATCAACAGGCTTCATTGAAAGCTTTGCACCTGCAATTGTAACAACGTTTGAGCCTGCATCTGAAAGGTTGTTTGCCGCATCGGCTGTAATTGCGGCTGAATTTGTAACTGAGCCGATAAAAAACTTAAAAACGCAAAGAATAATATTGCAGATAATTCCTACAATACCGCTGAATACACTGAGCTTTTCTCTTGCTTCGTTTTCTTTCCAGTCTTTTTTCAGTATAATTTTCTGTATGGATTTTTTATTCATTTAATCACCTTCAACATAGATTATATTATGAAACACCTTTTAATATGCTAAAAATCAGCTTGACACCGTTTAAGCGTCAAGCTGAGCAATTATAAATTTTTAAAAAGCTCTTTGATTTCAGCGCTTCTTCCGCAGCTGAGCCTTCCTTCGGGACAAACACCTGTAAGGTAACAGCTCGGTCCGTAGTGGATGAAAAGCTTAGGTGAAATTTTTCTGAGCTTTGCAAGAAATTCGTTGGCATATTCCTGAATTTCCCACTGTGCTCTTGTGCAGGAGCGAAGGCGGAAGAACAACTGCATTTCTCTTGCATTCATTGTTGTAACAATATCAAGGGTATTACCGCTGAGAACACAGTAAATAAGAGCATCGGCGTCATAGCCCTTGTTCTTAAGGCTTTCGTAAAGCTTTGCCATATTCTCAAATGCTTCCTCGTAAAGCTTAAGCATTTCAGGCTGAGCTTTCACGGTTTCAGGCAGAACATAATCTCTTCTGCGGGCCGTCATAAGGTCGGGAATGCATATGCTGTGCATTCTGTGACGGGCAAAGTGTGTAAGGCAGGCGAGAGATACTCTGTTAAAGCGTACGGTTGCTGAATAGCTTTCAAGAGCACGGGGTCTTGAATAACCGGTAACAGCATCAATGATTTTATCAACATTTTCTTCGCTTGCAAGAACAGCTTCAATTTTTTCTGTTGAATAATTGTATTTTTCAATAAGAGCTGCACGGCAGATATTTTTCTCACCGTCTGCAGTGACATTGAGAATTTCGCATTTTACATCGGATGGCTCATCAGCTTCAAATTCAAATCCGAGGTCAATTTCGTCACGGTATTTTGCACCTTTAGTTTCAAAATCACTGAAGATACCGGGAGTTTTTTCTCTTGCCTGGCTCAGAAGAGAAAGACCGATTTCATAAATCTCCTTGATTTTTCTTCCTCTGCCGTAAATCATGGCATTAAGTACATTACAAAGCTCTCTGCCGTTGAGTGAGCAGTAGAAATTACTGAAGAAGCAGTAGGGAAGCACAAAACGGGCGTCTTCCTTGGGAATTCCGTTTTCGCAAAGCTTATCATAGGTGTCAAAAAGACCTTTGACTGTGCTTTCATATAAGGCTTTATCTTCTTCACTTCTGAATTCGGGAAGGTAGTATCCGCAATCGCTGAAATCAACATAACGGCGGGATTTTACCGTGAATGAAGCGAGTCTGAACTCTATCATGAACTGTTCAACTACAACGGAAACATTTTCAAATGCAATATTAAAAAATGCATGTTCAACCGTTGAAGTGTGACCTGAACGGGTAACCTTTCCTATGAGATTTGTATTTTTTTCTTCATCATGGCTTCTTTCAAATATTTCAAGTGCCGTACCGCTTTGTGTTGATATTCTGCCTGAAGCGGCACAGACATCCTGAGTGCAGTCTGTTACACCGATTATATAAGCTCCGTATTTTGCCACAAAATCACATCCTTTGCAGATAGTTATATACAATTATTTACATTTTAGATTATAACGGTCTGTTTGTCAACTGTTATAAAACAAAACTAAGAGGTAAAATTTTGTGAAAAAGCATTGAATTAAGGAAAAAATGTTGCTATAATAATATGAATATAAAAATGGGGGTAGTTTGATATGATTAAAAGAAATGAAGATATGTCTGTCAGCATCAAGCACAATATGAGAGACGGCGACGGCTCTGCCTGTATCAGGGAAGTTCTTAATAAAGGTGAATATATGGGCGCATCAAGGCTTGTTGCTACTATTACTCTTGAGCCCGGCTGTTCAATCGGCGGTCATATCCACGAAAATGAAGAAGAAATTTTCTATATCATTGAAGGCACTGCAACCTATGACGATAACGGCAAAACCGAGATTCTTAATGCAGGTGACTCCTGCATTTGCCTGAGCGGAGAAAAGCATTCAATTGCCAACCGAGAAAAAGAAGGCAATCTTGTTATTTTTGCGGTAATTCTTACTTATTGATTCGGAGACGGTAAAAATGGGTAAAATGATTGTAATTGAAGGTCTTGACGGAAGCGGTAAATCAACCCAGGCAAACCTTCTTAAAGAATATCTTAATTCAAAAGGCATTGAAACATATACACTTGACCTGCCTTATTATAACGATCCTTCAAGCACACTTGTTAAAATGTACCTTGGCGGAGAGTTGGGTGATAAGCCCTCTGATGTTAACGCTTACGCAGCTTCAACCTTTTATGCAGTTGACCGCTATGCCAGCTTTAAAAAGCATTGGGAGAAGGAATATAATTCCGATAAAATCACCGTTGCCAACAGATATACAACCTCAAACGCTTCCCATCAGATGACAAAGCTTTCTGAAAGCGAATGGGACAGCTATCTTGATTGGCTTTTTGATTTTGAATATAACAAGATAGGTGTTCCTGAGCCTGACCTTGTTATTTACCTTGAAATGCCCGTTGAAATTTCGCAAAAGCTTCTTTCAAAGAGATATCAGGGAGACGAAAACAAAAAGGATGTTCACGAAAGAGATGTTGAATATCTTGTTTCCTGCCATAAGGCTGCGGCTTATGCCTCAGAAAAGCTCGGCTGGGAAATTATCCATTGCGGCAAGGACGGTGAACCTCTGCCCCTGGATGTTATATCACAGATGGTAATTGATACCGTTGAAAGGAAACTTTTTTAAATGATAGATTTTCACTGTCCCACGGTTGAGGACAAAGGTTGGATTGAAGGAAAAATTGCACAGGAGGAATTTCTTACTTGTGAATATACCTTCGGCAACATTTTTTCATACACGGCTAAAATGGAAATTCTTGTAGCCTGCGTTCACGGTTGCCTTGTAACAAGGTGTTGCTTCACTAAAGGTTATGCGGAATACTGCTTTCCTGTTGGAAACGGAGATGTTATTGAGGCGATAAATGAAATTATTCTTGACGGAAAAGAAAGGGGAGAGCCCTTCGGAATTTTCGGTATGAATACCGCTAATGCTAAAATCCTGAGAGATAACTTTTCACGTTATTTTGATATAACTCTTGAACGCGACTGTTTTGATTATATTTATAACAGTACAGACCTAATTGAGCTGACAGGCAAAAAGTATCAGCCTAAAAGAAACCATATTTCTTTCTTTATGAGAAACAATAACTGGTCTTACGAAAGAATAACACGTGATAATATTCCTGAGTGCCTTGCTATGAGTAAGGATTGGCTTGAGAAAAGTCAGAGTGAATATAAGGATGACCTTGAAGGCGAGCTTGAAATAATAAAAAAGGTTTTTGATAATTATGAGGCTCTCGGTTATGTCGGCGGTCTTTTACGCTGTGACGGCAAGGTAATTGCCTATACGATGGGTGAAAGAATGAACAGCGACACCTTCTGCGTTCATTTTGAAAAAGCTTATGCTGATATAAGAGGTGCTTACCCGATGATAAATCAGCAATTTGTAAAAAATGAGCTTTCAGGCTATAAATATATAGACCGTGAGGACGATGTCGGCTCCGAAAACCTCAGAAAGGCAAAGCTTTCATATTATCCTGCAATTTTACCCGATAAATATGAGGCGGTGTACAGAAATGCTGATTAAAGGCGATTTATCATACCGTGAAGGCTTAACTGAGCTGTGGCATAATGTTTTCGGTGATGATTATGATTATATAGATTACTTTTTTGAAAAAGCTTATCCGTACTGCGATACATTTATAACGCTTTCCGACGGAAAGCCTGCTTCTGCTTTTTATCTTCTGCCTTGTTACATTGATTACGAGGGCAAAAGATATAAAGGAAAATACCTTTATGCAGCGGCAACTCTTCCCGAATACAGAGGTAAAGGCTTAATGGCTGAGCTTATAAATGAAGCAATTTTTTACTGCCGTAATTCTTCCGAAACTGACTTTATAAGCCTTGTTCCTGCTGATGAGGGGCTTTACGGTTATTACGGTCGTTTCGGCTTTAAAACTGCAATGTACAGATATGTAACCGGGATAAGTGACAGCTTTTATTGCTCCGGATATATTTCTGAAAAGATTGAAAACTCAAGTGAATTTTATAATCTGAGAGATAAACTTTCTGTTAATAAATTCATTTTTGACGAATGCCTTTCCGATTATGTGTTCAGCAGTATGATTAATGAAGGCTGTACATTCGGAAAAATCCACGGCGGCGGATATTTCATATGTGACGGTGAAACTGTTTATGAATTTATCAGCTACGACGGTGAAAACATATCCCACTCTTGCTTTAAAGGCAGAACGGAAGCTTATTCACCCTCTGACCTCAGCTTCTGCGGTGAAAGCAGGGCTGTTCCCTTCGGAATGATTTATCCTTGCTGTAATGAGCTTACAAGAGAATGGAATTTTACTGATATTTATATGAATCTTGCTTTGAATTAAAGGAGAATGATTAATGGTATACTGTTTTTTAGCAGACGGATTTGAAGAAGTGGAGGCTTTTGCTCCCATTGATATGCTCAGACGTGCAGATGTTAAGGTTGTAACAGTCGGTGTTACGGGAAAAACAGCAACAGGTGCTCATAATATTCCTGTTACCGCTGATATCAATATTGATGAAGTTAAGCTTGATTCTTCTCTTGAAGCAATTATCCTTCCCGGAGGTATGCCCGGTGCACTCAATCTTGAAAACAGCGCTGAAGTGCAGAAGGCAATTGACTTTGCAGCTGAAAATGACAGGCTTGTTTGTGCTATCTGTGCCGCACCGCAGATTCTCGGACATAAGGGCCTTCTTGAAGGCAAGGAAGCTATTGCTTACCCAGGCTTTGAAAAAGAGCTTAAGGGTGCAGTAATCAGCGAAAAATATGTTGTTTGTGACGGTAAATTCATCACTGCAAAGGGTGCAGGCGTTGCAACACAATTCGGCCTTGAAATTGTTTCTCAGCTTAAAGGCTGTGAAAAGGCTGAAGAAATCAGAAAACAGATTCAGTCAGTATGAGCTGTAACGATAAAATAGCTCTCAGGGTAAAATACCGTGAAATAAGAAAAAACATACCTGACAGAAAAGCGAAAGAAAAAAGCATAGCAGACAGAATCCTTCAAAGCGAGCTTTATAAAAGCTGTTCATCACTTTTTATTTACAGTGCTACAGGCAGTGAGGTTAACCTTGATTCGGTTTTTAAAAAAGCTCTTTCTGACGGAAAAAATGTAGCTTTGCCACTTTGTACCGACCGTGAAGGGAATATGGAATTTTACTTTCTTTCCGATGAATCACAGTTAAAATGCGGAATGTACGGTATAAAGGAGCCGATAAAGGAAGTATGCATAGCTGCTGAATCGGACAAATATTCTCTTTGCCTTGTGCCCGGTCTCAGCTTTGACAGATACGGCGGAAGGCTCGGTTACGGCAAAGGATATTATGACAGATTTCTGCCTGAATTTAAGGGAATATCTGCCGGTGTTTGCTTTGAAGGCTGTATCAGTGACGGTCTGATACTTGATGAACACGATAAAAAGGTAAATTATCTTATCAGTGATAAGAAGATATATATTTTTTCAGATAATAAGGAGGAATAATAATGGACGACCGCTTTCGTAACGAAGGAACCGACGGTCTTAATGGCCTCGGTAACGATTCATATTATCCCGGAAAGACCCCTTCTTTGGGTGATTTCAGCGTGAATATTGATTCCAAGGGTGCTTCTGATGCAGGTCAGAATGCTAAAAGACCTCAGAAGTTCGAGGTACATATTGCTGACTTCGGTGATGAACCGTCTTCTAACACACAGCCCGCAAGACCGTCTCAGAATAACACGGTAAGAAGACCTGTTCCGCCAACGGCAAAATCAGGCTCATTGCAAAGCAGAGCCGCTGCAAGAGCTTCTTCTCTTAATGCAGGTTGAATAGTAAATTTCTTATATTTCTTTTTAAACTTACCATACACTTCATCAGTCTCAACGATATATCCTTTTTCAACTAATTTCTTTTGTTCAGAATCTAAAACTGCATCAAACCAAGCAAGTACAGTATGATATTTATTTTGAGACCATTTCTTAAATTCATTAGCTTCCAATTTACCATCTTTACTAGCATCTTTCATATTTTCATACATTCTATTTTCCCAAACGCCAGCATTTTCAGGTGGTTTTACAAATATAATATTA
>JAXJQQ010000058.1:0-39306 GCA_036311065.1 Acutalibacteraceae bacterium
AAAAGAAGACGCGTATAACGGAGGTACAAACATATGGCAAGATATACAGGTGCGGTATGTAAGTTATGCCGCCGCGAGGGTAAGAAGCTCTTTTTAAAGGGCGACAGATGCTACACAGGTAAGTGTGCTATCGAACGCCGTTCTTACGCTCCCGGTCAGCACGGCCAGAGCCGCAAAAAGAATTCTGAATATGGTCTCCAGCTTCGTGCAAAGCAGCAGGCCAGACGTTACTACGGTATCCAGGAAGGTCAGTTCCGCAAGTATTTTGAGGTTGCTGAAAAGAAGGCTGGTGTTACCGGTCATAACCTTCTCAAGATCTGCGAAAGCCGTCTTGACAACGTAGTTTACACACTCGGTTGGGCTTCTTCTCGTGCAGAAGCAAGACAGCTCGTTACACATGCTCACTACACAGTTAACGGCAAGAAGGTTGATATTCCTTCATACCTTCTCAAGGCAGGCGACGTTGTTTCCATCAAGGCTAAGAGCCGTGACAGCGTTAAGATTAAGACTGTTCTTGAAGCAAACGCATCAAGACCTGTTCCTGCTTGGCTTGAAGTTAACCGTGAAGCTCTTGAAGCTAAGGTTATTGCTCTTCCCGAACGCGACCAGATCGCAACTCCGGTTGAAGAACACCTTATCGTCGAACTTTATTCTAAATAATAGAATAAATTCTTAAAGGTAAAACACATCCACAAATTAAGAAGGAGGGTTTTGCATGATAGGCATTGAAAAGCCCAGAATCGAAACTGCAGAATTAGCAGCTGACGGTACCTACGGCAAGATTATTGTTGAACCGTTGGAACGTGGCTATGGTGTGACATTAGGCAACAGCCTGAGAAGAATTCTTCTCTCATCACTCCCCGGCTATGCAATCACCAGTGTGAAAATTGATGGCGTACTTCACGAGTTCTCAACCATCCCAGGTGTAAAAGAGGATGTTACTGAGATTATTCTCAACCTCAAGAACGTCATTCTCAAAATCCACGGTGAAGGACCCAAAACAGTTTACATTGATGCAAGCGGTGAAGGCGAAGTTGTAGCCGGCGACATCAAGTGTGATTCAGAAGTTGAAATCATCAACACAGATTATCATATCTGTACACTTGATAAGGACGCTCACATCAATATGGAACTCACTGTTAACAAGGGTCGTGGATATGTATCAGCTGAGCAGAACAAAAAGCTCATGCAGCCTGTTATCGGTGTTATTGCTATCGACTCAATCTACACACCGATTCTTAAGGCTAATTACACAATAGACGACATCCGTGTTGGCCAGGAAATTGGTTTTGACAAGCTCACTCTTGAAGTTTGGACCAACGGAACAATTACAGCAACTGAAGCTGTTTCCCTCGGTGCCAAGTTTCTCAACGAACATCTCGCTCTGTTCGGCGACCTCTCAGGTGAGGCATACGATACAGAGATAATGGTCGATAAGGGCGAAGACGCTAAGGAAAAGGTTCTCGAGATGACTATTGAGGAACTTGACCTGTCGGTACGTTCATTCAACTGCTTGAAGCGTGCCGGTATCAATACGGTTGAAGACTTAACAAACAAGACAGAAGACGATATGATGAAGGTTCGTAACCTTGGTAAGAAATCTCTTGATGAGGTTATCAATAAGCTTCATTCCTTCGGTCTTGACCTTCGCAGTGAAGACGAATAATATTTCTAACGAGTAAAGGAGTGATTTCAAATGGCAGGTACCAGAAAACTCGGCAGACCCAGCGATCACAGAAACGCAATGCTCAGAGGTATGGTTACTTATCTCTTAGAGAATGGCAAAATTGAAACCACCGTTACAAGGGCAAAAGAAGTTCGTTCCATGACTGAGAAAATGATTACTCTCGGTAAGGAAGATAACCTTCACAACAAGCGTCAGGCTCTTGCATACATCACAAAGAGAGATGTTGTAAACAAGCTTTTCGCTGAAATCAGCCCCAAGTATAAGGAAGTAAACGGCGGTTATTGCCGTATTATCAAAACAGGTCCCCGTCGTGGTGACGCAGCAGAGATGTGCATCATCGAGCTCGTTTGATAGTACGCTTATATCTTAACTGAAAAAGACTGTTGCGAATGCAACAGTCTTTTTTTGTAGAATGCAAAATGTAGAATACAGAATTGCATCGACCACTTGTAGGGGTCGATGCCCACGTCGACCGATTGAATGCAAAATGAAAATGTAGAGGCCGGCCATTGACCGTCCGAATGAATGTTTAATGCAAAATGCAAAATTCAAGTGCTATGTGAAAAAATTTCTATTGACAGGGCGTCAATGTTTTGCTATTCTATGTATAGAGTTCCGATATATTGTGGCTCTATTCTTTGACGACGAGGTGAAAATATGAACATAAAAAAAGAACTTACAAAAGGCAGTACTGCACTTCTTGTTTTGTCCGTGCTGGAAAAGCAGGATTTGTATGGTTACCGAATTATCAAGGAAATTGAAATGCGCTCCGAGTTTGTCTTTTCACTCAAAGAAGGCACACTCTATCCCCTTCTTCACGCTTTTGAAAAGGCAGGGTATGTTGAGTCTTATTGGCAGGGCAACGAGGGCGAGCGCAGAAGAAAATATTATCATCTGACAAAAAAAGGCATAAAGGTGCTTCAGGAAAACAAGCAGGAATGGGAATCTTATTCAACGGCCGTCGGCAAGGTTATCGGGGGTGTTGCAAATGCAACAACATAAATGTGTTGAAGATTACCTGAATGCGGTTATCCCTAAAAATATTGCTGACAGCAAGGCTACCGAGCTTCGTGCCGAAATGGAAGGTCACATTTATGACAAGGCGGAGTTTTATATGGAAATCGGCTATGATGAAGAAACGGCATTTAATAAGGCTGTTACGGAAATGGGTGAAGCAGATGGCGTTAAAACAGAGTTTGAGGCAATTTATAAGGACAGTACATTAAAGGGTGTTTTGTGGTTTTTAGGTGTTTGCACAGTTAATTTTCTGTTCGTTGGAGTCGGACACGGATATTTCCTTCTCGAACACAACTATTCATTTGTATCTCCCAGTGTATTAGAACTGTTTTTGTCGCTATGCTTCTTGGCGATTTTAGTATCACACACTGTAAAATGTTGCAGAAACAAGCTTCACAAACAACTTAAAGGTATATCCTACGCCTTTGCGTTTATCTCTGCTTGTTCTATTATTACAAGCGGAATCTTTGTCCCTGTAGCTTATGCAGTTCCGCTGATTTTATGCTACGTAACTAGCGGAACCGAACCTGATTTTTCTCTTGTATTTCTAATCAATATACTTCTGCTTTTTGTTTATACATTGCTTTGTTTCTTGTCTTTGGTGAATGATTACAGATATCAGAAAAAAACGCACCGTATATCTGTGAAAACCATAGCTGTTATTCTTTTGGTAATCAGTATTGGATTTTCTTATACTTACGGTTTAGCATATATAAAATATGAATATCCCTATCTGGAAAAGAAATGGTATAGACAGAATGCACCTGAAAGTGAATTTCTTTCAAACAAAACAACAGAGCAGCTTAAAATATATAATTCAATAAAGCTTGGTGACGATGTCCGGAAGGTGAAAAAATTACTGAAGGAAACAGGTTTCGCAAATGAAAATGCCGCCTATGAGGCTGATACGAGTACGAAAGAGCTTGACGAAATGCTTGCGGAGCTTTTCCCCGAGGATGAAAATGATCAAGGTATTGAAAAATACATAACCAGCCGCTTTTTTTCATATGAAATTGAATCATATCTTTCAAGCAATCTTGTGAAAAATGTGGGCACAAACAAATACACGGCCTATTATTATGATGTTAAAGACAGTGCCGATGACGAGAACACTTATGATGACATTATCAGCTGTATTCTTATATCCTATGACAATGAGGGCAAAATAGATTATAAGCTGTATTTCCCTGATGTCGAAAGCGATATCCCAGACACTTATTATCAAAACAATACACACGGTGAAGCTACACTCAAATGGTTTAATAGCCTAAAAAAAGGTGACAGTATAGATTCTGCACTCAAATTCATAAGAAGTACAGACTCGTTGATAATTGAGGATAAAAAGAGAGTGGATACAGGTACAAAAAGCGTATATAAAATTTATCTTCAATGCTTGTATCCTATTGAAACAGATTTTATTGATTTCATTTTGGGAAATCCGCCTGAAACAATAGGACATTCATTTGAAATTGACATTGAAGCCGAAAACGGCAAAATAATGTCAGGTGTTATGGATTATTATTATGACGATGATGCAGACAGGACAATAGACGGCACAGCAAAAATCAAATGATAGTTAATTTTCATAACGAAAAAAACAAAACCGTTGTAAAGGCTCTGAGTAGATACAACGGTTTTATTGCTTTATGTTTTTATTGAAATAATCATCGGTAGATAATCTCGTCGACCGCTACGGAGTCTGTCCTGAAAGGTAATTCTCTTGTTAAGGGAAATGTAAATGTGAGCTGACAAAAGGGTTCCCGTTTTCAGAGAAAAACGTGGCACGGCAGAGGTGTGACATAAGGGGCGGTTTGTGCAAAACTTGGCGGACACAGCTCGCTGTGTCCCTACTTTGCCTACTGCCTACTAAAAAATCCCTCCGAAACATCGGAGGGATTTTGAAATTTTATTCTTCTGCGTCCTTCTTGGCTTCTTCAATAACCTTCTGTGCAACGTTCATGGGAGCATCCTCATAACGTGCGAATTCGAGTGAGAAGTAGCCCCTGCCGGCTGTTACGGAGCGGAGTGTAGTTGAGAAGTCACCCATTTCAGCCATGGGAACTTCAGCAACAAGCTCCTGCATCTTGGGTTCATCAGCAGCACCCATACCCAGAACACGGCCGCGGCGCTTTGTGATATCACCCATAATGTCGCCAAGGTTTGCATCGGGCATATAAACCTTTAATTCACCGATGGGTTCAAGGATAACGGGGTTAGCCTGAGCCATACCGTTCTTATAAGCAATCTTAGCTGCGGTCTTGAATGCCATTTCGTTTGAGTCAACGGGGTGGTAAGAACCGTCATAAAGAACTGCCTTAAGACCTACCATAGGATAACCTGCAAGGGGACCCTTGAGGATAGCTTCCTGAAGACCCTTTTCAACTGCAGGGAAGAAGTTCTTGGGAACTGAGCCGCCGACAACCTCTGTTTCAAAAATAAGCTGATCTTCCATATGGGGCTCAAAGCGGATGAATACATCACCGAACTGACCTGAACCGCCTGACTGCTTCTTATGGCGTCCCTGAACCTGGCAGGACTTGCGGATGGTTTCTCTGTAAGCAACCTTGGGAATCTTAAGGTCAATTTCAACGCCGTACTTTGTCTTAAGCTTTGAAACAACAACCTCAAGGTGCTGCTCGCCGAGACCTGAGATAACCATTTCCTTTGTTTCGTCGTTAGATACGAAGGTAACGGTAGGATCTTCTGATATAATCTTACGAACGCCTGAAGCAACCTTATCTTCTTCGCCCTTCTTCTTAACAACAACTGCCATTGAAAGTGAGGGAGCGGGGAAGTCAATTCCTTCAAGATTTATAATATCCTTTGCACTGCAGATGGTGTCACCTGTTGCAAGGTCGTCAAGCTTTGTTATAACGCCGATATCACCTGTTGCGATTTCGTTGATATCCTCCTGCTTTATGCCCTTAACAGCAACAAGCTTACCCATTCTCTGACTCTTGCCTGTTCTTGCATTGTAGCAGGGAGTATCGTGTGTGATTTTACCTGAAATAACCTTTACGAAGGACATCTTACCAACGAAGGGGTCAGCAATTGTCTTGTAGCAAAGAGCGGCAAGAGGTCCGTCTTCCTTGCAGGCAACTTCAATTTCTTCACCGTCAGCGTTTGTTGCAATTTCGGGGTTAGCCTTATCAGGTGAGGGTGCTGAATAAACAATAGCGTCAAGAAGCATATCACAGCCGTCAACCTTAGTAGCTGAACAAGCATATACAGGCCAGATTTCACCGGTTTCAACGCCTTTTGTAAGACCTTCGATGATTTCCTCATTTGTAAGGGGCTCGCCTTCAAAGAACTTTTCCATAAGTGCTTCGTCAACTGTTGCAACAGCTTCCTCAAGGGCGGCTCTCATAGCAAGAATATTGTCATCGGAAACAAGATCAATTTCCTGAGGACGGCCGTTAGGATACTTGAAAGCTCTGTTTGAGCAAAGGTTTACGAATGCTTCGCAAACGGGACCGTTCATATAGGGAACAACAACGGGGCAAAGTTTGTTGCCGAGCTCAGCCTTAAGAGCTTCGAAGGTTTTATAGAAGTCACGGTTTTCTGAGTCAACCTTGGTAATAGCAAAGAACTTTGCGATACCTCTTTTATCTGCAGCCTTGATAGCCTTTTCAAGACCAACGTCAATGCCTGAGCCTGCTGATGTAACGATAACTGCACAGTCTGCAGCACGCATTGCTTCTGCCATACCGCCTGCGAAGTCAAATTTACCGGGAGCGTCAAGAAGATTTATCTTTGTATCTCTCCATTCAAGAGAAGCCATAGCGGAAGAAATTGAGCACTGGCGCTTCTTTTCTTCTGCATCATAGTCCATAATTGTGTTACCGTCTGCCACTCTTCCGAGTCTGTCAGTTACACCTGCTACATAAAGCATAGCCTCTGAAAGAGCTGTCTTACCCTTACCGGTATGACCTGCAATGGCGATATTTCTGATGTTTTTTACTGTGTAGGATTTCAATTCCAATACCTCCTAGGACCTCATTATTACAAAGTCCGAAATTTTGCTGCGCCTGAAAAATAGTATTATCCGACGTTAACATTTAATATCTTACCATAAAATAACCAAAAAAACAACGGATTATTAACTAATTTTGTGCATTTGTTTTTGGTGAGTATGTATAAAAGGGTGAGTGCATGGAGTAAGTTTTAATTGCGTAAAAGTAAATTTACACCAAAAACACTTGAATTGACTGATGAAATACAGTATTATCTATATATACTATTATAAAGGGGTCAGGTTTATGAAAAAATTAGGCTTCGGCTGTATGAGGCTTCCTCTTACAAAAAAAGGTGACGATTCGTCAATTGATAAAAAATATGCAGCGGAAATGTTTGACAGCTTCCTTAGTGAAGGCTTTACATATTTCGATACTGCTTTTATGTATCACAAAAGCATGAGTGAAAAAGTGGTAGGAGAGATGCTCTGTTCACGCCACGAAAGGGAAAGCTTCCTTCTTGCAACAAAAATGCCCGTAGGTATGCTAAAAAATAAAGATGATACAGACAGAATTTTCAAAGAGCAGAAGGAAAAATGTCAGACAGAATATTTTGATTATTACCTTCTCCACTGCCTTGATAAGAACAATTATAAAAAGGCTCTTAAATACGGTGTTTTTGAAAATCTTCAGCAGAAAAGAGAAAAGGGTGAAATAAAAAAGCTCGGCTTCTCCTTTCATGATACTGCAGATGTTCTTGATAAAATCCTCACCGATCAGCCTCAGATGGAGTTTGTTCAGCTTCAGATTAATTACCTTGACTGGGAGGATATAAAGGTACAGTCCCGCCGCTGCTATGAAATAGCAAGAAAGCACAATAAGGAAATCATTGTTATGGAGCCCGTCAAGGGCGGCAGACTCGCTAACCTTACTTCAGAAGCTAAGGCTTACCTTGAAAAATATAAGCCCGATGTTTCACCTGCCTGCTTCGCCTTAGGCTTTTGTGCAAGTCTTCCCGGTGTAAGCCTTGTTCTCAGCGGTATGTCTGACCGTCATCAGCTTAAAGAAAATATGGAATATTTTGACAAGCTTGATTCTTTCAGTGAAGGGGATTACGAAATTGCAAGGGATATAGCAAAAATACTTAAAAAGCAGAATCTTATTGACTGTACCGATTGCCAGTACTGTGTTGAAGGCTGCCCGAAGAAAATTGATATCCCAAAGTACTTTGCTGTATATAATGATGCGGTTAAGGGCAAAATCACAAGTAAAAGAAAATACCGTGCTCTTATTAAAAAGACTACACCTGCAAGTGAATGCATTGCCTGCGGAAAATGTGAAAGAACCTGCCCGCAGAAGATAAATATAATAGAAATGCTAAAAAATACAATGGAGAAGTTTAAGTAAAATGGATTATACGCTCAGAAAAATAAAAAAAGAGGACAGAGAGCTGTTCCTTGAATTTATAGGCATGTTTCACAACTCACCCGCAATGCTTCATCCCGTGGATAAGCAGGTGGATATTAATAATTTTGAAGAGCTTATGCGTTCTGATGAATATCTTGAATGCTATTTTATAAATCTTGACAGCAAGGATGTCGGATATATACTTCTGAGCAAAAGCTTTTCATCGGAGGTAGGCGGTAAAATCGTATGGGTTGAGGAAATAATGCTCCTGAGTGAGTACCGCTCAATGGGAATAGGCTCAGATGTGCTCAGAAAGGTTGAAGAGCTTTGCCCATATACGAGACTCCGCCTGGAGGTTGAGCCCGATAATGAAAGAGCAAAGAAGCTTTATTACTCAATCGGCTTTGAGGAACTGCCCTATATGCAGATGATAATTGACAAAAAATAAGAGGATACGACAAAATAAAATGCTGTATAGCCTTTGAGCTATACAGCATTTTGTATATAACTTTATTGCAATATTCATAAAAATTTACAGTGCTCGTTGACAATTTTGTATCATTGGTATATTATGATTTATTATATAAAGAAAAAACAATCACACTCAGGCTGTGAAATATCAAAAAAGGAGAATATATATGGAAAATTTATTGTATGCAATTCCTTTTATCGGTGTTGCGGGCCTTTTGTTTGCTCTTGTTCTTATTGCAAGGATAAAAAAGCAGGAGCCGGGCAATGAAAGAATGCAGGAAATCTCTGCTGCAATTCACTCAGGTGCAAAAGCATTCCTTTTTGCAGAATACAAAATTCTTGTGTTCTTTGTGCTTGTTCTGTTTGTTGCAATAGGCTTTGCAATTTCATGGCCTACTGCCGTAAGCTTTATGATAGGTGCAATTTTTTCCGTAATTGCAGGCTATATGGGAATGAATGTTGCCACAAAGGCCAATGTCCGTACAACTAATGCTGCAATGAAGGGCGGAATGAAGGAAGCTCTTTCAGTTGCTTTTTCAGGCGGTGCCGTTATGGGTATGAGCGTTGTAGGTCTCGGTCTTTTAGGTATTGCCGGTATTTATGCCGTTACAAAGAATACGGATGCACTTTTCGGTTTCAGCCTCGGTGCTTCATCAATTGCACTTTTTGCCCGTGTCGGTGGCGGTATTTACACAAAGGCTGCTGACGTAGGTGCTGACCTTGTAGGCAAGGTTGAAGCAGGTATTCCTGAGGACGACCCCCGTAACCCTGCCGTTATCGCTGATAATGTAGGTGATAATGTAGGTGACGTTGCAGGTATGGGTGCTGACCTTTTTGAAAGCTATGCCGGTGCCATAATTTCCGCTATAACTCTTGGTGTTGTTGCATTTGCAAATTCACAGAATCCTCTTTCAGGCGCGTTGTATCCTCTTGTTATTGCAGGTATCGGTGTTCTTGCCTCTATTCTCGCAACCTTCTTTGTTCGCGGCGTTAAGGCAGACCCGCACAAGTCGCTTAAAACCGCAACCTATGTTGCTTCTGCGGTGGTGCTCGTTTTAGGTGTTGTGCTCAGTAAGGTGTTCTTCGGCACCTTCAGCTACGGACTTGCAATTGTAGCAGGTATTGCCGTCGGTACTCTTATCGGTATCATCACAGAGCTTTATACCTCAGATAAATTCAAATCAGTTCAGAAAATTGCCGAACAGAGTGAAACAGGTACGGCAACAAACCTTATTTCGGGTCTTGCCGTAGGTCTTAAATCAACGGCTTTCCCCATTCTTCTTATCAGCGTTGGTATTTTTGTTTCTTACTATGTTTGCCGCAAGGGCGGTGACGGAAGCGGTATTTACGGTGTTGCACTTGCCGCTGTAGGTATGCTTTCAACAACGGGTGTCACCGTTGCAGTTGACGCTTACGGACCGATTGCAGATAATGCAGGCGGTATTGCTGAAATGTCAGGTCTTGATAAATCAGTGCGTGAAATTACAGATAAGCTTGATTCCGTGGGCAACACAACTGCTGCTATCGGTAAAGGCTTTGCAATAGGCTCAGCCGCACTTACTGCACTTGCCCTTTTCTTCTCTTATGCTGAAGCTGTGAATCTCAAGGCTGAGGGCATCAACCTTCTTAACTATCAGGTTGTTATTGGTCTTCTTGTGGGAGGCATGCTTCCTTTTGTGTTCTCTGCACTTACAATGGAATCTGTAAGTAAAGCGGCTTACGAAATGATTGAAGAGGTACGCCGTCAGTTCAAGGAAATTCCGGGTATACTTGAAGGTAAGGCAAAGCCTGACTACACAAGCTGCGTTGCAATTTCAACAACTGCCGCCTTAAAGCAGATGATAGTTCCCGGTGTTCTTGCAGTGGCTTCGCCTATTCTTATCGGTGTGCTTCTCGGTACTTCAGCTCTTGGCGGACTGCTTGCAGGCTCACTTATAACAGGTGTTCTTCTTGCAATATTTATGTCCAACTCAGGCGGTGCGTGGGATAATGCCAAAAAGTTTATTGAAACCGGTGTTCACGGCGGTAAGGGCGGTAATCCTCACAAGGCATCCGTTGTCGGTGACACTGTTGGCGATCCCTTTAAGGATACATCAGGACCTTCAATCAATATTCTTATTAAGCTTATGACAGTTGTTGCACTTGTTTTTGCTCCGTTGTTTATGGCAATAAACGAAGGTGCCGGATTGTTTATGTAATGATAATGCTGCTTTAATCGCATAACAAAAAGAAAAAACAATGCAGATATTTCAGGTAGAGCTTCACTTGAAATATCTGCATTTTTTTATTTATACTGCCGGTAGCTTTTCAAGGCGAAGCTTGTCACTTATCATTGCAATAAATTCTGAGTTTGTGGGCTTACCTCTTGAAATCTGAATGGTATATCCGAAATAGGAGGAGAGTACATCAACATCACCTCTGTCCCAGGCGACTTCAATAGCGTGACGGATTGCTCTTTCCACTCTTGAGGGTGTTGTATGGTTGTTTTTTGCAACGGTGGGGTAAAGCTGTTTTGTAACTGCGTGCATCATTTCGGGGTCAGATACGGTGAGGAGGATTGATTCCCTTAAATACTGATAACCTTTTATGTGGGCAGGAACACCGATCTGACGCATAATTTCCGAAACGGTGAGCTGAAGATCCTCGTTTCTTTCCTGTCTGTTGGAACGGTCTGTGATGCCTGAATCGTGCCAGGAGGAAATCTGGCTGAGCCTTTCTGCAAGCACATTAAGGTCAAAGGGCTTAAGGAAATAATAATCTGCACCTGCAGAAAGAAGGGTCTGTTCAAAGTTGGGATTATCTACCGATGACATAAGTGCCATAACGGGACGCTTTTCAATATCGGCAGTTTTGAGCTGCTGAAGCACACCAAGGGCATCAATTCTTGGCATAAATGCATCCATAAGCACAATGTCAGGCTTGATCTGCTTTATGGATTCAATGATTTTTGAGCCGTCCTTTGCTACTGTTTTCACCTCAAATCCGTAAGCGGAAAGAAATGATGAGCAGTGAGTTGCAAAGTCATTTCCTTCTTGAGCAATCATTATTCTTGTTCGTCTTGTCATAATATGTATCTCCTTTTTTATATAAATGTGAATAACCGTCACTGTGACATATTATCACATAATCTCAGAAAAAGCAATAGGAATTTTGTCGAATACATATTATAATTTACAGATTTTCTCAATAATACCGTGTTTTAGCTTTTCTTTGTTGGATTTGTGATGTAAACTTAAATGTGAAAACAACACACATATATAGTCGATTTTTATGTTTTGATAATGTGTTCAGTCGTCAACGCTGTGCTTGGCACAACTTTTGCCGTGGAGGTATTACTCAGCCTTTTATTAAATTATTAAATTTATTTTTTCAGTTAACTTTGTACGCTTATGCCGCTGTGGCACTTCCTTTGTCCCGGGCGACAAAGGAAGCAAAACGCCCTTTTTGGGGTGCTACGGATATACCACGAGCATACACCGGCATCCGTCTCCGCATACAACCCTTACGGGTTGTTCGTACGGGTAAGAGATTCGCTTACTCTGAATTTATCAAAGGCTCGTGGCAATCTATAGAATGGAATTTCTTTCGTAGCGGTCAACGAGAGTCGGAATAACGGGTAGTTAAACAGCAGACGAGAAAATTTGACAAGTTTAACAGCCTGACGGAACTGATTGACCGTAGCGGATGTGTTTATTAAGCGTATCAGTAGGAATAACTGTGGAGCACAAACACAGAGCCTCGACTAACGGGAGAAATTGCGGTTTTGCCGATAAAATAATTCTGAGGATATATCAAACAATGGGAAAGGACTATATCTTTAAAGCTCATAAAACCTTCCTCGGCAAATTAGCCTTTCGGACCGATTTCACAAAAAGCGTGTTTTTGCTTACTTTTGCCACAATCGGCAAAAGTAAGTGCCCAAGCGGCATGAGCGTAGGTCGTCAGAGGAAATACTATATTTAAAGGTTTTATAAAAAGTCGGATAAAACCTCCAGGGCAAAAGTCACGCCAAGTGTAGCACCGACGACTGAATATTTCATTAAAATAAAAGAGTTATAAATATAAGATTCTGATTTATGAAATAAAAAGAAGCCGCTACACAAAAGTGTAACGGCTTCTGAAATTATTATTAATCAATTGTTTCAAAAAGGTTGCCCTCTTCGGTATTATCATCATAATCCTCATCGGATTCCTCAGCATCTTCAGTTGCTTCCTGCTCGTCCGAATCATACTCACCGTCAGAATTTTCTGCGGGTGTATCGGAATATTCGCTGTCATCAATTTCGTAGCTTGACTTGCTTCTGAAAGCAAGGGCAAGAATAAGAATGATGATAAGTGCAACGGCAATGAGTACGGAAATTATAATGATGAAATTATCCGTAAGAATTTTTACAATATTGCCCACAGAGGGAATTATTTTTATTATAACACCTCTTACATCGGCCTCTTCAATCAGGTCAACCTCACCGTCATAATGAGCCATAAAACGGTCGGTGCCTATCTGAGTGCCCTTTACGGCAAAAATAATTTCACCGTAAATGTTTTTATATGCAAAGCTGTCATTTTCTGCAACGGCTGTGTTTTTCGTAATAACAAGGTCGCCCTTTGTAAGCTCTGCCTTTTCAAAATCACGGTCAATGGTGAAAACGCTGTACTTACCCGTGAATGGGTCGTTACTGTCAGTGTTTGTAACAAGCTTTACAAGGGTAAGGGAAACAGCACCGATAAGCACGGCTAAAAGCAGAAGAATAAAAAAGATCTGAAGAAAAATGTTTTTTTCTTTTTTCTTTTTCTTTTCGGGTTTGATTTCTTGTGCAGGTTCTTCAGCTTCTTCTTCGTCTTCACTGTCGTAAAAGCTTTCAATGCCTTCTTTTTCTTCTTCAGCCTCTTCAGCTTCAGCTGCAATTTCTTCCTCAGGGAGAGTATCGGCAGCTTCGGGCTCTTCTTCGCTTACTTCATCATTTTCATATTCAGAAAGGGGACTGCCCTGATGCTTGTCCTTCTTGCTTTTTTTCTTCTTCTTGATTATGTTTTTAAGATAAGCAACATCGTCGTCATCATCATTCATAATTTTCATATAGTCGTCAAGAAGCTCTGACCTTTCTGCATTACGCATAAGGATAGGCTTTTCCTTCTTATCCTGATGAGTCTGAGGCTCTGCCGTGTCAGCTTCATCTTCGTTTGCACTCTTTTTTGCTGCGGGAGCTGATGTCGGCTTTACTGCCTTGGTTATGGGGAGGGGATGACGTACAACGGGCTTTTCCTTTGCTGCATCTGCTTCCCCGAAGGTTTTTATAAATCCGCTGAGAGCTTCGGAAAGCTCGTCAGAAGCAATCTGTGACGGCGTTTTTTCATTTAAAGGTAATTCCTGCTGAATGTGTTCAGCGTTTTTTTCTTTTTCATCGGAATCGGCAACAATTGCAGATCCGCTCTTTTTGATGGCATTCTGAGCTGCCATGGATTTATCATAAAGGGTATTGAGCTCATTAAGACTTTTAGGTCTGTAGTTTGCCAATCAAATCACTTCCTTTGCTATGCTGCATTTTTTTACTGGATTCCTTTTTCGAGGATAACCTCAATCATTTCACTGATGCTTTTAAGGTTTTTCATAATTGTCATATTTTCCGTTCTGATTTCAACGGAGTTTTCTTTTGCACGGCGTACAATGCCTGCCGCCTCATCCTTGGCCTGAGTAACAATTGCATCAGCACGTGCGGAAGCATCAGCTTTTACCTTTTCAATTGTACGGGTAAGCTTGTCAAAAACTTCCTTTACAACCTCGCTCTGGTTATCTTCATCAATTGTGAAGCAGATGCCCTGCTCTGTAAGGTCGGTTTTAAGCTTTTCGTATTTGGCTTCCATTTCTTCGCCCCAGGCAACAGCGTTTTCATATTCCTGCTGGAGCATTTCTATATACTGATTAACCTGTTCAACATTGTAACCGTTTTCTTCAAGATTAAAATTAACAGAAGACATTGTAATTCACCTCATATTTATTTTTTGTCTGCAGTGTATGTTAAGAAAAAACAAGGCAGACTACACCAATATTTACTCATTGAAATTATACAATATCAAAAGTTAAAATTCAACCTAATTAACACAATTTTTACACGGATAACTAAAATATATTTTTATTCGTTATTCAACTGTTACGGATTTTGCAAGGTTTCGGGGCTTATCAATATCACAGCCTCTGATTTCTGCCGTATAGTATGAAAGAAGCTGCAAGGGTACAACCGCAAGTGAGGGAAGAAAAAGGCTGTGAAAGTCAGGAATGGTAACCGTAAAGTCAAGGCAGCAGACTTTGTCCTTAAGTTTTTGAGTTGTAACGGCAATAAGTGTACCGCCACGAGCTTTTATTTCAAGGGCATTGCTCAGAGATTTTTCAAAAAGCTCTGCCTTTGTCATAACAGATACGGCAACGGTGCCTTTTTCTATAAGTGAAATTGTTCCGTGCTTCAGTTCTCCCGCACCGTAGTGTTCACTGTGAATGTAGCTGATTTCTTTAAGTTTAAGTGAGCCTTCGGCGGCTATTGCGCAGTCGGTACCTCTGCCGATGAAATAAGCATGCTCACCGTTTTTCAGTAGTGCCGAAAGCTCTTTTACATAAGCCGATGTCTGTAATACGGTCTGCCTTATTTTATGCGGAAGCTCATTCAGAAGACCGACAAGCTCTTTTTCTTTTCCGGAACTTATTCTGCTTTTGAACCGGGCAAGATAAATTCCCAGACAGTACATAACTGCAAGCTGTGCCGAATAGGCTTTTGTGGTTGCAACGGCAATTTCGGGCCCTGCTTTTGTATATATCACATAATCGCTTAACCTTGCAATTGTGCTGCTTTTAACATTGACTATGCCAACGGTGAGACAACCCTTTTCCTTCGCTTTTTTCAACGCTCCTATACTGTCTGCCGTTTCACCGCTCTGACTTATAATTATGCAAAGATCGTTTTTACCGACAGGAGGATTGCGGTAACGGAATTCGCTTGCAATATCTGTATGAACGGGGATTTCCGTCAGCTCTTCAAGAATATACTTTCCGCACATTCCCACATGGTAAGCTGAGCCGCAGGCAATGATGTATATTCCTCTGAGAGAATTTATATAAGACTCAGACAGAGGTATATCTTCAAAAAAGACTCTGTCCTGACGGAGTAAGGGTGCAATTGTTTTTTTCACGGCTTCGGGTTGTTCATGAATTTCTTTGAGCATATAATGGGAAAAGCCCTTTTTATCGGCAGAATAAGAGCTTTGCCGGAAGCTTTCTTTTTTTATGCTTACGGGATTCATATCTGAGTCAAAAAAATCGGCACCGTCCTTGCTTATAACAGCCGTAATTCCGTCTGACGGTCTGTATATTTCACTGCAAAGTCCGCAGAAGGCAAGAACGTCAGAGGCTACAAGGGTGCCGTTATCACCTGTGCCTACTGTAAGAGGACTGTTGTGACATATGCAGAAGATTTTATCGGGAAAATCACGGCATAATATACAAAGAGCGTAAGCACCTTTAATTTTAACACAGGTGTTTTTAATGGCGGAAATAACATCACCTTTGTAAAAAAAACTCAGAAGCTGAGATATAACCTCTGTATCGGTTTCAGACGAGAAGGAAAAACCTTTTTCTTTAAGTTCCTGCTTCAGCACATCGTAGTTTTCAATAATGCCGTTATGAACAACGGCAAAAGCACCGTCGGAGCTAAGGTGTGGATGAGCGTTTTCTTTTGTAGGGGCACCGTGAGTCGCCCAACGGGTATGTCCGATTCCTGTAGGTGAAAAATCTTCATTTTGTGAAGCTATATATTTTTTCAGGTTTGTGAGCTTACCTTCTGATTTGAGCGTAAGAATGCTGTTATTGTTAACGGTGGCGATGCCTGCAGAATCATATCCTCTGTATTCAAGCTTGCCCAGTCCGTCAATCAGATAAGGGACAGCGGGATTTTTTCCTGCATATCCGATTATTCCGCACATAAAATATCTCCTTTTTAAATAAAATACTTTTCTATTAAGATATTTTATGTTATACTGATTTCAAATATAAGTTAAGCGGGTGTTGTTTTGATATACGGTGGTATAGTTTTATTTTTGATTACAGTTCTCGTTTGCTTTTTTGCTTTTAAGGAAGCTAAGGCAAGCAAAGGCACTCTTAAAGCTGAGGCTGAGGTTCTTCTTGTTCTCGGCTGCCGTGTAAGGGGCGAAAGCGCTGAGCCCACGTTGCAGATGAGAATCGACAAGGCGGCAGAGTATCTGAGTGAAAACAAAAATACAACAGCAATTCTTTGCGGCGGAATAGTTCATAAGGACCAGTTTAAAAGCGAAGCACAGGTAATGGCGGATTGTCTTTGTTCAATGGGTATTGAAAAGGAAAGACTGCTCCTTGAAGATAAATCCCTTACCACGGTGCAGAATTTTATAAATGCAAAAAAAATTATGGCTGATACGGGTGTTTCCGAAACAGCAACAGTTGGTGTGCTTTCAAGTGAATTTCACCTTATGAGAGTAAAAATGATTGCCGATAAGTGCGAGTTTCCCTGCGAAACCCTTGCGGCACCCTCACCAAAAAAAGAAAGGGCAAAGAATTATATAAGGGAGTTTTTTGCCTGGCCCATAACATATAAAGATGCAGTGAAAAGGAGAAATGATGATGGCTAATGTTACAATGAAGGCTTACAAGGTAAGCGAGATAATATTCAATAACAAGGTTAACGGTAAGGTGCAGCTCAAGCTCAGCAACAAGGTGTCTCATAATGTGAGGTACAATAAGGGCGGGGCCTGCGAGGCTTTTCTTACCGCTGAGGTTTTTGATAAGGAAAACAAAGATGTGCTTAATGTAAAGGTTACAGTTGTAGGTGCGTTTTCCGTAAACAGTGAGGTGGAAAAGGAATTCCTTCATGTTGAAACCTTTAAGGAGCTTTTTCCCTTTGCAAAGGCTCTTGTAACCACAATTTCAGCAAATGCAGGTGTGCCGCCCATTTATCTTCAGAATGTGGATATTGAAAAGCAGGAGATTTACCGCTTTGATATGAATGCCAATAAGGAGGAAGAATAAATGTCTCTTCTTTTAAATCAGCTCAATGACGATGAGCTTGACTTCACTGTCCGTTTTACGGATACAGAAGGTAATGACGGCGAATATGAGTTTCTTGATATTGTAAATTTTGATAAGGATGAATATGTTGTCGTAGCTGCCGAAGACGGTGACGGCTATGTGGATATATTCCGTGTTATTCTTGACGGAGACGGTGAAAAATACGAAAGGGTTTACGCTGAAGATGTTCTTGACGGAGTGTTTGAAATTTTCCGTATAAAGAATGAAGATGAATTTGATTTTGAATAACATAAAAAAGGAGCTGAAAAAACGAAAGTTTTTTCAGCTCCTTTTTTTACATCCCCATTGGGCTTTACAAATATAAATCCACACTGATTCCGTAATGGTCAGAAGCGAACATTCCCGATACAAGCTCGTCGATTACCTTGTAGCTTGCAGCCTTAGTGCTTTCGGGAACGAAGATGAAATCGATAACTGAAAGCACATCACTGTTTTCATAATCGTGATAAGTGTGTGTATCCTCACTTTCGGCAGCAAGATATTTGCTGTCTCTGAGGGTTGTGAGCATTTCGTCGTAAACAATGCTCTTTTCTTCGGCGTTGAAGTCACCCGTGCAGAAAACGGGAGTACCGTCCTTCATAAGCTCTTTGATTTTTTCGTTAAGCACCTTGACCTGCATCACTCTTGCTTCGTCGCTTACATGGTCAAGATGGGTGTTGATGTGGGTATAAATCTTATCGGTGCCCTTTATTCTGAGTGTTGCCCAGGTGGCAATTCTTGTACAGCCTGAATCTTCATGCTTTGTGTAAGGAATATCAGGTGTGTCCGAAAGCCAGATTGTTCCGCTGTCAACAAGCTCAAATTTGTTCTTAAGATAGAACACAGCAGAAGCTTCGGAGTCGGGATCCTCGTCTCTGTGCTGACTTACGCAGGCATATTTGTCAGAAAGTCTTTTTGAAAGAATTCTGATCCATTTGCCTGTTGCCTCCTGAACGCCGAAGAAATCGGGCAGGTAAGCTTCAATCTGTGCAATAACAAGCCTTGAACGGACATTGACAGAGCCGAATGTATCACTTGCACAGCGTACGTTATATGAAATAATTCTCAGGCTTTCGGGTGCTTTTTCGGGAACTTCCTTTATGTTGTAGCTGATGGGCAGGAAGAAGAAAAGATTCATTACAAATGAAAGTATAACCGCCCACACTTTATTGAATAAAGACATAGCTTTAACTCCTTTATATTTTTTACTTTCTGCTTACTGCTTTAAAACCAAACATACATCAAAGCTGAACTTAAAAATTAATGTCCGCACAAAGTCCTGCATGGTCAGAGAGGTACATATCTGCTATTTTCTCGTCTATGATTTTGTATCTGTCAACCTCAATACCGTCGGAAACGAAAATAAAATCAATGGGCTTTTTTTCAAAGGGATTAAGACCGTAGTTTATGTAGGTTGCACCGTCGTCACTTTCTTTTGCAAGATATTTTGTGTCTTTGAGGCAGGTGCTCATTTCCGTGTAAGCGTCTGCACCCTCCTTGGTGTTGAAGTCACCCGTGCAGACAAGTGGATATCCGAGGGCCTTAAGCTCATTGATTTTTGCTTCCAGCACCTTTACCTGCTGAACTCTTACGCTTTCAAGCACGTGGTCAAGGTGAGTGTTAATATGGGTATAGGCTTCACCTGTTTCCTTGTTTTCAAGCACTGCCCAGGTTGCAATTCGGGGACAGAAGGAAAGGCTGTATTTTGAAGCGAATTCGTCGGGTGTATCTGAAAGCCAGATTGTTCCACTATCTTTAAGTGTGTACTTATCTTTAAGGTAGAACACTGCAGAAGCTTCAGAATTCTTTTTGCCGTCTCTGAACTGAGTTACAAGGTCATACTCATCACTAAGCTCCTCACTGAGGATTCTGAGCCACTTCTCCGTAGCCTCCTGAACACCGAAGGAATCGGGCTGATACTGCTTTAAGGCGGAAACGATAAGCTTGCTTCTGTTTTCAACACTGCCGTAGGGATCGTCGGCACAGCGGACATTGAAGCTTATGATTCTCACGGAGTCTTCATTCTTTTTTGGTACATTTTCAATGTTAAGGGATTCGGGCACAGTGATGCCCAGAGCAAAAAGAACCGAAATTGCAATTGCAATAAGCTGTTTTACAATAAACATAATTTTTTCTCCTTTTTAATACTGATAAGGAAATTTTACTTTATATGATATGTTTTGTCAACAAGACCTGTTCAAAAGATAAAAAAATATAAGAAAAGATATAAAAAATAGGCTGTAGCTATTGATATTTACTTTAAAATTTGAGATAATATACTGAAATATACCCTAAGGAGGATTTGCTTTGAACACTAAGCTTGCAGAACTTCTGTTTCCCGATATAACAAAAACACCCGACGATATGGAAAATATGTTTCCGCCAAGAAACCTTAAGGAAGGTGCAAGAGTAACAAGACTTGCTCCGTCACCCACGGGCTTTCTTCACTTCGGAAATCTTTTCACAGGTATGGTTGCATATAAAACCGCAAAGGTTACCGACGGTGTTTTCTATGTAAGAGTTGAAGATACCGACCAGAAGAGAAAGGTTGAAGGTGCAATTGAGGTTATGCTCGAGGGCCTTCGTGCCTTTGATGTTATTGCTGATGAAGGCGTTGTAGGTGAAGGAACCGAAAAGGGTGATTACGGCCCCTACTATCAGAGTCAGCGTAAGGAAATTTACCACGTATTTGCAAAAAAGCTTGTTCTTGAGGACCTTGCTTATCCCTGCTTCTGCAGTGCAGAGGCTCTTGATGAAATCAGAGCACAGCAGGAAAACGAGCCTCAGAAGGGCTATTGGGGTAAATATGCCGCCTGCCGTAACCTTTCAACAGAAGAAATTGAAAAGAATATTTCTGAGGGCAAGCCCTGGACTCTCCGTCTTAAGTCCCCCGGTGATGCGGAAAAGAAATGCTTCTTTGACGATATGATCAAGGGCAAAATTGAAATGCCTGAAAACGTTCAGGATGTTGTTCTTTTAAAGTCTGACGGTATTCCTACATATCACTTTGCTCACGCAGTGGATGACCACCTTATGAGAACAACTCACGTTGTCCGCGGTGACGAATGGATGTCAAGCTGTCCCATTCATCTTCAGCTTTTCAAGTGCCTTGGCTTCAAGGTGCCCAAGTATGCACACGTAGCACCTATTATGAAGGAGGAAAACGGCGGCAAGCGTAAGCTTTCTAAGCGTAAGGACCCGGAAGCAGCCGTAACCTTCTATGTTGAAAAGGGCTACCCCAAGGAAAGCGTAAACGAATACATTATGACCCTTATGAACTCCAATTTTGAAGATTGGAGAAAGACCAATAAGGATGCGGATATCGAGTCCTTCCCCTTCAACCTTAAGAAGATGAGCGTTTCAGGTGCTCTTTTTGATATGGTGAAGCTGAATGACGTTTCAAAGAATATTATTTCTCTTATGCCTGCAAAAAAGGTGTATGACTATACCGCACAGTGGGCAAAGGAATATGATTCGGAGCTTTACTCACTTCTTACAAGGGATGAGGAATACTCTGTAAACATCCTTAATATTGACCGTGAAACACCAAAGCCGAGAAAGGATATTGCCTGCTTCAGTGAGGTTAAGGATTATATCAGTTATTTCTTCAACGAAACCTATGAGAAGAATTACGAAATGCCGGAAAACATCACACCCGATATGGCAAAGGAAATTCTTGAAGCTTACCTTAAGGAATTTAACCCCGCTGACGATAAGCAGCAGTGGTTTGACCGTATCAAGGCTCTTTGTGAGCCTCTCGGCTACACACCCAATGTTAAGGAATATAAGAAGAATCCCGATGCCTTCAAGGGCCACGTAGGTGATGTTTCAACGGTTATCCGTATTGCCGTAACAGGCAGAAAAAATACCCCCGACCTTTACGCAATTATGAGCCTTTTAGGTGAAAACACCGTGAAGGAAAGACTCAGCGATGCAATAAAATCTCTTTGAAAGGAGAAATAAAATGGAAGAAGTAACAAAAGTTTCCAACTTTATCCACGACTTCATTGATGAAGACCTGGAAAAAGGCGTTTATACCCACGTTCAGACACGTTTCCCGCCCGAGCCGAACGGCTACCTTCATATAGGTCACGCCAAGGCTATACAGATTGACTTTTCAACTGCTGAAAAGTACGGCGGTATCTGTAATCTCCGCCTTGATGATACCAACCCCTCCAAGGAGGATGTTGAGTATGTTGACGCAATTATGGAGGATATTCAGTGGCTGGGCTACAAATGGGACAAGGTGCTTTATGCATCAAGCTATTTTGATTTCATTTATGAATGTGCCGTAAAGCTTATAGAAATGGGCAAGGCTTATGTCTGCGACCTTACGGCTGATGAAATCCGTGAATACAGAGGCACCCTCACCGAGCCGGGCAAAAACAGCCCCTACCGTGAAAGAAGTGTAGAAGAAAACCTTGACCTTTTCAAGCGTATGACTGACGGTGAATTCCCTGACGGTGCAAGAGTGCTCAGAGCAAAGATTGATATGGCTGCACCAAACATCAATATGCGTGACCCTGTTATTTACAGAATCGCCCATGTAAGCCACCACCAGACAGGTGACAAATGGTGTGTATATCCCATGTATGACTTTGCACACCCAATTTCCGATACAAGAGAGGGCGTTACCCACTCCCTTTGCTCACTTGAATTTGAAAATCACAGACCGCTTTACGATTGGTTCCTGCGTGAGCTCGGCTTTGAAACCCCTTCAAGACAGATTGAATTTGCAAGACTCAACCTTAACTACTGCCTTACAAGTAAGCGTAAGTGCTTACAGCTTGTAACTGAGGGCATAGTTGACGGCTGGAACGACCCGAGAATGGTTACAATCAGCGGTATGAGAAGAAGAGGCTATCCTGCTGAAGCAATCCGTGATTTCATTTCACGTGTAGGTGTTTCAAAGGCTTATTCTGTTGTTGATTTCGGCCTTCTTGAAGCTTGTGTAAGAGATAATCTTAATGTCAACGCTCCGAGATGTATGGCTGTTTTAAGACCTCTGAAGGTTATTATTGACAACTACCCTGAGGACCTTGTTGAAGAGATTGAGCTTCCCGTAAATCAGGACAGACCTGAAATGGGAACAAGAGTCATCCGCTTCTCAAAGGAAATCTATGTTGAAAAGGAAGACTTTATGGTTGAGCCGCCGAAGAAGTATTTCCGCCTCTTCCCCGGTAACGAGGTAAGGCTCAGAGGTGCTTACTTTGTTAAGTGCGTTGGCTATGACACCGACGAAAACGGTGAGGTTACAGCAGTTCACTGCACTTATGACCCTGAAAGCCGCGGCGGTAATTCACCCGACGGCAGAAAGGTGAAGGGTACCCTTCATTGGGTAAGTGCAAAGAACAGCCTTGACTTTGAAGCAAGACTTTACGACAGACTTTTCGTAAACCCCAATCCTTCAGATGAGTCAACAGGCTCCTTTAAGGATAACCTTAACCCGGATTCACTGCAGATTCTCTCAGGCTGTAAGCTTGAAGACGGTATCGGCGAAATAAAAATCGGCGACACCTTCCAGTTTATGCGTCAGGGATATTTCTGTGTTGATACAACAACCACGGATGATAAGTTAGTGTTCAACAGAACAGTTGCACTCAACTCATCCTGGAAATAAAAGGAGAATAAAAAATGAAAATTGCATACCGTATTATTACCCCCATTTTATCCTTGGGCGCAATTGCAATGGGACTTCTTTTAAAGCTGTTCTATTTTGCGATCGGCGGCGCAACAGAGGAGCTTTCAAGCATTGTTCAGCTTGTTCAGCAGTTCGGTGTAACCACACAGTTTGAATATTCGGCAATTGAAATTATTCAGCTTCTTATGGGTATTGAACCCTCTGCAGAAGAAGGCTCAGCAACCTTCCTCACAGTAGCAGAACCGATTCTTCCCCACCTTATTGTATTTGTTGTTCTTTTTGTTATTGCACTTTTACTGTTCCTTGCAGTTGCAGGTGTATCAGCAGCAACAGGTAACAGAAAGGCAGTAATGGGTATCTGCATCAGCGGCCTTGCTGTTATGTTTATTGCAATCATCGTCAGCAGACTTGCTTTTGATAAGATTATCGGCGGTGAAATTGCTCTTTCAGAGCTTGTAGGTATGGTTTCCGAAAGTGCTTGGGCTCAGGTTCTTGCAACAGTTGTAACGGTTTCAACGGCAATTCTTTCTGCAGGCTATTATGCTGTATTCGGAATGTACATCCTCGTAATTCTCTGGACTGTTCTTACCAATATGCTTATCAAAACTCCCATTCAGTTTGAAAAGAAGCACAGAAGAAAGAAGCCTCTTAAGAGACCTTCAGCATACTTCCAGAAATAAAACACACGGCACAACCTTTAAAATAAGGCTGTGCCGTTATTTTTTTGCCGAGGTTTCTTTTCGGGTTACCTGAAAAGGTTTCCGAAAATACTCTTTCTGCTATCTGTCTGACAATGACAGCACTCTGTATCTGCACATACAAGAATAGTATCGTCACCGATAACCTCAATGTCCTTCCAGCATATTTTTATATCCTCATCTTTGCCGAAAAGACCGAAGCATTTACCCTTACCCCATATTATAATTGAAACAATACAGCCTGAGCAGGTGTCAATCTCAACGTCACTTACTGGGCCGAGACGGCAGCCTGTTT
This sequence comes from Acutalibacteraceae bacterium, assembly GCA_036311065.1. Taxonomy (GTDB): domain Bacteria; phylum Bacillota; class Clostridia; order Oscillospirales; family Acutalibacteraceae; genus UBA6857. The sequence goes on from JAXJQQ010000058.1 coordinate 24,255, forward strand.
TTGCGTTTATAACCTCCTTGCACCTAAGGTCGGTAATACAGCAGTTCATATTATTCACCTCAGTTTATAATATTCGGGCAGGGTTGTGTTGATACATAAAAGCAAAAAAGCCGACACATCTGTGACGGCTTTTTTCTCTTCATATTTATTTTCTCGATTTTAAAAGCAAACTGAATTGCTGTAAGTTCTTTTTGATTGCCTTGTTATTCTATCACTTTAAGGCATATTAATCAATATCAAAACTCAACAAAGTAATTACGCGTTTTTTGTTACTATTTCCGAGTGTTGGAGCGAAATACATAAAATTAATCAGGCAAAATATACTAATTGCACAAAAGAACAGCGGATTTGCTTTTAAAGAAAAACCGTATATAGCTAATATGCTGTTTATCTTGACAAATGAGGGCAATTTTTAGTAAAATAATATAGTATGATATTTCTGATATCAAGTCTTTCAGGAAGGAAGAGAGAATATGAAGTATATCTGGGAAAATCCCCAAATTATCAAAGAAAACAAAGAAGACGGCCACGTAATCGCCTTTCCTTATGACAAGGCTGATTCCGCCGCAAAAAGAGAGGCATCACCCTATAAGCTTTCCCTTAACGGAAAATGGAAGTTCCTGTGGATGAAGGGTGTCGGTGAATTGCCCTCAAAGTATGCCGAGGCTGATTTTGACGACAGTATGTGGGAGGATATTACCATCCCCGGTGTATGGCAGCTTCAGAAGGACTACACCAAGCCCTGGTACTATGCAAATTCATTTCCCAACTGCATCTCGGTAGAAAAAAGTAAAATCCCTTCAATTGACATAAAGGGTCAGGAAATAGCAATGCACAGAACCTCCTTCAGCCTTCCCGAGGATTGGCAGGGCAGAGAAATCTTCCTCCACTTCGGTGCAGCCAAGGCAGGTATCAAGGTTTATGTGAACGGTAAGTACGTAGGCTATTCTCAGGGCTCAAACACTCCCCACGAATTCGATATCACAGAATATGTTGCTCCCGGTGAAAACAAGGTTGCCGCTGAGGTTTACCGCTATACCGACGGCACATACCTTGAGGATCAGGATATGTGGTTCTTTTCCGGTATTTACCGTGAGGTTTATGTTTACAGTGAGCCTAAGCAGTGCATAAGAGACTTTTTTGTACGCACTGAGCTTATTAACGATTATACCGATGCTGACCTTCTTCTGGATGTTTATCTTAAGGACTACACCGAAGCAGGTAAAGCCCTTCAGCTTGAAGTATCCCTTCTTACCGGCTCAAAGCCTGTTGTTATCGGCACTGCGGATATTGTTACAAAGCAGGGCGAAAACAAGGTCGTTTTCAAAAAGCGCATTGAAAAGCCTATGCTCTGGTCAAGCGAAAGCCCCGTGCTTTATACTCTTCTTCTCAGAACGGTATGTGACGGTGTTGTTACCTATAAATCGGTACGCTTCGGCTTCAAGCAGATTGAAATAAAGGGTGAAAAAATTCTCGTTAACGGCAAGCCCCTTCTTATAAGAGGTGTAAACCGTCACGATTATGACCCTGACCACGGCTGGGCAGTACCCGACGAAAGATATATTCAGGACCTGAATATAATGAAGCAGAACAACATCAACTCCATCCGTACATCACATTATCCCAACGACCCCCGTTTCTACGACCTTTGCGACGAATACGGCTTTTATGTTATGGATGAATGTGACCTTGAAACCCACGGTGTAAGACGTAAGGGTGTTCCCGGCAGTAATCCCATGTGGACAAATGCCGTTGTTGACCGTATGGAAAGAATGGTTCTCCGCGACAGAAATCACGCATGTGTATTTATGTGGAGTCTCGGTAACGAGGCAGGCGACGGAAGCAACTTCCTTCGTATGAAGCAGGCAGCACTTAAGCTCGATACAACAAGACAGTTCCACTATGAGGGTGACTTTGACTTTACAAAGAGCGATGTCATCAGCCGTATGTATCCCGTTGAGGATCAGGTTGAAAAGCTCGGTAAGAAGGAGCCCCTTACAATTTCCTGGTTTGATAATATTGCAAATGCCCTTGCAGCGGATAATAAGCCCATTTCAAAGGAGCTTTATAATAAGCCTGTTGTATTTTGTGAATATGCCCACGCTATGGAAAACTCTCTTGGTAACTTCCAGGAGTATATGGACGCTTTTGAAAAGTACGATAACCTCTGCGGCGGCTATATCTGGGACTTTGTTGACCAGGCTATTCACAAGACCGACGAGGACGGTAACGATATGTGGCTTTACGGTACCGACTACAACGAAAAGGAAAGCTGGATTCAGCCTCCCTATAACACCTGTGCTATTGTGGGCAGTAACACCTTCTTCAACGCTAACGGTATTATTGCTGCAGACAGAAAGGTACATCCCTCAATACACGAGGTAAGAAAGGTTTACTGTGAAATTCAGATAAAAGCTGTTGACCTTGAAAAGGGTATTTATCTTCTTAAAAACAAGCAGCTCTTCTCAGACCTTACAAAGTTTGATATCTGCTATGTGCTCACCAATGACGGTGAAAAGCTCAGTGAGGGCAGACTTGAAAGAGCCTTCTTTGAAAATCTTGCTCCTCTTTCGGAAATGAAGTTCAGCTTCCCTGTAGCTGTTCCCGAAGGTGCAAAGGGTGAAATCATTCTCACCTTCTCATTTGTAAGGCGTGAGGATTGCCGTTTTGCAAAGGCAGGCTATGAGCAGGGCTTTGATCAGTTTGTTCTCAGAGCTCCTGTGGAGAAGGAAGAAGCAGCTTACGAAAAGAAGGTTGACATTGAGGGCACAGAGAAGGAGTTCACCGTTATAGGCGAAAACTTCCGTTATACCTTCAAAAACGGTCTTCTTGTTTCAATGGTAAAAGATGATACAGAATACCTGAAAGCCTCATTCAAGCCTAATTATTACAGAGCTATGACGGATAACGATATTGACTACCTCAACTTCGTTCCTCCCCTCATTGCAGTGCATCCTCTTTATATGTGGAAACTTTCAACAGAAAAGCTTACAACAAAGGCTACGCTTATCCACCGCTTCAGCCACAGTGCTTATGTTGAAACCGTAATAAATGCAATGGGCCTTAAGGATGCTAAAATTACTTACACAATTTATCCCGACGGAAAAATTGAGGTTACTCACAAGGGTACACCCAATGTTCAGGATATGCTCCGCTTCGGTTCAACCTTTACACTCGATTCAGAGTATAAGTATGTAAAATGGTACGGCAGAGGTCCCCACGAGAACTATATAGACCGTAAGACGGGTGCAAGAATCGCAATTCACGAAATGACCGTTGCCGATATGGAGCACCACTATATGAGACCTCAGGAAAACGGTCACAGAACAGATGTAAGAATGCTTGAAGTAAAGAATGAAGCCGGCAGGGGACTTCGCTTCACCGCAACCGGTGACAAGCCCTTTGCAATCAACTGCCACCATTACACAGTGACAGACCTTGACAATGCAACACACATTCATTCACTTAAGCATAAGGATATCACTACTGTTTGCATTGATCTTATGCAAAGAGGTGTGGGCGGCGATATGCCCGGCAGTGCCAGCCTCAGAGAGCCTTACATTATGCACAAGGGCACAAAGTATTATCACAGCTTTATGATTGAAATAATATAACAGGAGGTCAGATATGAAGAACAAGGAATTACTTTCCAAGCTTACATTGGAAGAAAAGGTTGCCATTTGCTCAGGTAAGGACTTCTGGCACCTTAAGGAAATCCAGAAATTAGGCATTCCCGAAATTATGATTACTGACGGCCCTCACGGTCTGAGAAAAAAGAATCCCGAAAAGAATAAGGAAAAGTCAGGTCTGAGTGACTCCGTTCCCACCACCTGCTTCCCCACAGCGGCAACAACAGCCTGCTCATGGGATCCCGAGCTTCTTTATGAAATGGGTGTGGCTCTCGGCGAAGAATGTCTTGCTGAAAAGGTAAGTGTACTTCTCGGCCCCGGTGCCAATATGAAGCGTTCACCACTTTGCGGCAGAAACTTTGAATATTTCTCCGAGGATCCTCTTCTTGCAGGTGAGCTTTCCGCAGGCTTTATTAACGGTGTGCAGTCCAAAAACGTGGGTACATCAATGAAGCACTTTGCCGTAAACAGTCAGGAAAAGCGCAGAATGACCATAAGCTCAGTGGTTGACGAAAGAACCTTCCGCGAGATTTATCTCACCGCCTTTGAAATTGCTGTTAAAAAGGCTCAGCCCTGGACTATTATGAACGCTTACAACAGAATTAACGGTGTATACTGCTCCGATAACGATTATCTTCAGAATAAAATTCTCCGTGACGAATGGGGCTTTGAAGGTCTTGTTGTTACGGACTGGGGTGCAGCAAACGACAGAGTTATGGGTATTGCGGCAGGTAACGAGCTTGAAATGCCTGCTTCGGGCGGTTTTAACGACCTTAAGGTTGTTGAGGCAGTTAAAAACGGCACTCTCAGCGAAGAGGTTGTCGACAGAGCCGCTGACAGAATGCTTACCCTTATGCTCAAGTCGAAGGAAGCACTCGGTGATTATACATACGATAAGAAGGCTCACCATGAGCTTGCTGCTAAGATTCATTCCGAATGTATTGTTCTTCTCAAAAATGAAGATAATACCCTTCCTCTTAAAAAGGATAAGAAGATTGCACTTATCGGTGAAATGGCAGCTTCACCCCGTTTCCAGGGTGCGGGCAGCTCACTTATCAACCCCACAGAGCTTACCGATGCACTTTCAGCAATGAAGGCGGCAGGCTATGACGTTTCTTACTCTCAGGGCTACGATAAGAAAACAGACAAGATTTCCGAAGAGCTTACAGCCAAGGCTGTTGAAACAGCAAAGGGTGCAGAAACAGCAGTTGTATTCATCGGTCTTACAGAGGCCTATGAATCTGAAGGCTACGACAGAAGCCACCTCAGACTTCCCGAATCACACAATCACCTTGTTTCTGAAATTCTTAAGGTTAACAGCAATGTTATTGTTGTTCTTTCAGGCGGCTCGCCCGTTGAAATGCCCTGGCTTTCAGGTGTTAAGGCAGTTGTTAACGGTTATCTCGGCGGTCAGGCAGGCGGTCTTGCACTTACCCGTGTAATTTCAGGTGAGGTTAATCCCTCAGGTAAGCTTGCAGAAACCTATCCTCTCAGTCTCAGTGATGTTGCAAATGCAGAAAGCTATCCCGGCACAGATCAGACAGCAGAGCACAGAGACGGTATTTATATCGGTTACAGATATTATGACACAGCTAAGAAGGATGTACTCTTCCCCTTCGGCTTCGGTCTTTCATACACTCAGTTTGAATATTCTGACCTGAAGCTCAGCGCTTCCTCAATCAAGGATACGGACAAGGTAACCGTTTCCTATAAGGTTAAGAACATAGGCGAAGTTGCAGGTGCCGAAAGCACACAGCTTTATGTTAAGGATATCGACTCCACAATCTTCCGCCCCGAAAAAGAGCTTAAGGGCTTTAAGAAGGTATTCCTTCAGCCGGGTGAGGAAAAGGAAGTTGAAATCACTCTTTGTAAGAGAGCCTTCGCTTATTACAACGTTAATATTATGGATTGGCACGTTGAAAGCGGTAAATTTGAAATTATGGTGGGTGCTTCAAGCCGTGACATAAGACTCACTGCTCAGCTTGAGGTTGAGTCAACAGTTGACGCTGTTGTGCCTGACTATAAGGCAACTGCTCCTTGCTACTACGGTGCAAATGTCAAGAATGTGCCCGACAGCGAATATGAAGCTCTTTTAGGCTTCCCCATTCCTTCTCAGAGCTTTGATACAACTCAGAAGCTTAATGTTTCAAACAGTCTCGGAGATGCAAAGCACACCAAGTGGGGCGGCAGAATCAACCGTCTTATTGATTGGATTATGGGCCTTATTTTCAAGCCCGACGATCCGAGCGCAGGTATGATCAAGGCTATGGCTCTTGAAATTCCCATCAGAAACTTCATCACAATGTCAGGCGGTATTTTCAGCCAGAAGATGGCAGACGGCCTTCTGATGATACTTAACGGTGACGGTGCAGGCAAGGGACTTTGCAAGATACTTGCAGGTATTCCCGGTGCAATAGTAAAGGTACCGGCTCTCATCAGCCAGATTTAAAACAAAAAAGGACTGACAAGTTTTGTCAGTCCTTTTTTAGCAGTCAGTAGGTAGTCGTTGGAAATCTAAAAAAAGCACAGAAATCCGCAAGGATTTCTGTGCTTTTTTTTACGCTCTTGCAACCATTTCGCCGTAGAGCTCTTTTTCTTCCTTGATGAATTTTTCAATTGCTTCAACTGAGGGCATAGCTGCTGAACAGCTGTGAGCAGAAATAAGCATTGAAGCGGAGGCTGTGCCGAATTCAAGGGCATCAATCATTTCCCAACCTTCAAGAAGACAGCGGATAAATGCGGAAGCATAGCCGTCACCGCCGCCGAAGCCTTTCATAGCCTTTACGGGGAAGGGCTTGATTGAATAGCTCATACCGTCGTTTGTGTAAGCCGTTGAGCCGTCCTTGCCGTGCTTGATGATTACGATTTTAGCACCGTAGGAATGCCAGAGCTTTGCACTTTCTTCGTCTGTTTTGCAAACGCCTGTAATGGCTTCTGTAAGGTCATATTCCTCTCTTGAGCCGAGGATAATATCTGCATTTCTTGCAACCATCTGGTAGTAAACAGAAATCTCATCCTTGTTTTTCCATGTGTAGGGACGGTAGTCGATATCAAAAATTACAACAACATTGTTCTTTTTTGCAAGCATCATAGCCTTCAGTGCTGCATCTCTTGAAGGGCTCATTGAAAGGGCAGTGCCTGAAATTACAATTGCCTTTGCGGAAGCTATGTATTCTTCGTCAACCTCTTCAGGCTCCAGCATAAGGTCAGCAATTGCATCTCTGTACATAAGTATGGAGCTTTCAGTGGGGCTCTTGATTTCAGTAAAGGTAAGGCCGATTTTTTCACCGTTCTTAGCTCTGAAAATGTGTGAGGTGTCTATGCCGTCATTTTTAAAATAGTTTACAACAAAGTCACCGTGCTGGTCATCGGAAACCTTACCGATGAAGCCTACCTTCTTGCCGAGTCTTGCAAGGCCTACTGCAATATTTGCTGGTGAGCCACCAACATATTTGTTGAAGTTGCAGCTTTCGGAAAGGGGTCTGTTCATATCCGTTGGGTTAAAGTCAATTGCGACTCTGCCTATGGGGATAACATCGAGGGGTTTGCTCATGTCAAATTCAACGTATTTCATATTCTCTCTTCCTTTCAGAATTCTTCTGCTTTTCCAACAGAAGAAAATATTTTCATGTGCTTAAGGGCGTTTTGGTAAGCACCCTCAATTTCCTTTTGGTGAAGGTCGTAATAGCCTTTGATTTCACCGTTTTCGTATGCCTTGCGGACACTGCTTTCCGCTGCGGCAAAGGTTGCCGTTGCGATGTTGATTTTCTTTATGCCATTTTCGGCACAGGCTCTGAAATCATCCTCGCTGATTCCTGTGCCTCCGTGAAGCACAAGTGGTACTGAGACCGCAGAAGCAACCTCAGTCAGAATATCAAAACGCAACTGAGGAGCCTCTTTGTAAAAGCCGTGAGCGTTGCCTATGGCAATTGCAAGGGCGTCAACTCCTGTGCTTTCGTAAAATTCCTTTGCCTGAGCGGGGGAGGTGCAACGCATTGCAATATCCACACTGCCGTCCTCACTGCCGCCGACACAGCCGATTTCGGCTTCAACGGCAGCACCGTAATTTTTGGCAATTTCAATAACCTCTTTGGTTTTTGAAATATTTTCCTCCAAGGGAAGGTGTGAGCCGTCAAACATAACGGATGTAAAGCCGAGGTCGAGTGCTTTTTTTATACATTCAATTGAGGTGCCGTGGTCAAGGTGCACGGCAACGGGAACTGATGCACTTTTTGCTGCTGCAAGCATCAGGGGACCGATGATGTTCAGGGGTGAATGATTGAGCCTTACCTCAGCAATCTGCAGAATAATGGGGGAACGGGTTTCCTCGGCGGCTTTTATTATGCCGAGGACCATTTCCATATTTGCAACACTGAAGGAGCCTACTGCATACTTTCTTTTCTGTGCATCCTTAAGAAGGTCTTTCATGTTGTAAAGAGCCATATTATTACTCCTGTTCTGTTGTTTATTCAATTGATTTAAGTGATTCTACCATATCAACCTTTTTCAGCTTGTTGTGAAGCACAAGGCTGACGAACATTGAAAATCCGAAGGCGAGAACGGTGGCATAAAGGAAGCTTAAGGGTGTTATGCTTCTGCCGAACATAAGAATGTCAACCTCTGCCATATAAAGAACAACCCTGTGAATAAATATTCCGCACAGCAGTCCTTCAATAATGCCTATAACGGTGAGAATGATATTCTCTCGGAATATATAAGAGGAGACCTCTCCGTCATCAAAGCCTAAAACCTTTATTGTTGCAATTTCCTTTATTCGTTCCGTTATGTTGATAATGGAAAGATTATAAAGAACGATGAAGGCAAGAAGTCCTGCAGAGATAATGAAAATCAGAACAATGGCACTCAGGGAATCCATAATGTTCTCAAAGGTGTTGAGAATCTGATCCGTATAAGCAACGGCGCTGATTTCGTATTCGCTCATAAGTTCCTTTGCCAGAATATTCTTTTTATCCTGCTCCATATTGTCAATTGCAAGGTTTGCCGTAATGTAATTATAAGCGGGATTACGGCTGAAAAGAACAGAATAAAGATCCTTTGAAAGATAGATATAATGGAAGGCGTAGTTTTCAACCACTGCCGCAACGGGAATGTCAACCCGACGGTTTTCGTCAACTATAACTGTTATGCTGTCCTTTTCCTTTATGTTAAGGCTTGAGGCGAGCTTTTCTGTTATGATTGCACCGTTATTGGAAAGGGCGTGGACATTGCCGCTTTTTCTTTCCTGAAGATTGATGTAGGAATTGAGAGCAGCTGCATCCTCGGGCACAAGAAGATAGGTTTCAAGCACTTTATCGGATTTATCGGAGCAGGAATCGTAAACCTTCATATAGTTCAGCATGGCTGAGCCTATTGCAGCATTGCTTTTTACGGTTTCATAAGCCTTACATTCCTGAATGGTTGTGTCATAGGTGCCGTTGAGAACTATCTGCATATCGTAATTCCACACGCGGTCATCCTGCATAAACTGCTTATCAATAGTAGTGTCAATTGAGTCGTTAAGGCCGAAGCCTGCAACAAGAAGTGCGGTACAGCCGGCAACACCCATTGTAGCCATAACAAAGCGCTTCATATTTCTGAAAACATTTCTGAAGGTAACCTTCCAGATGAAGCTGAGCCTTGTCCAGATAAAGGGGATTTTTTCAAGGAACACACGCTTACCGTTTTTAGGTGCCTTTGAGCGCATAAGAGTTGAGGGCACAACGGTAAGGCTCTTGTAGCAGGTATAATAAGCAACAAATACCGTTGAAGCAACGGAAATGAGTATACCTGGAACGGCAAAGCCGAGTTGGTAGGAAATTATAACATTCGGCACATCGAAAAGTATTCTGTAAGCTGTTGTAACTGCTACGGGGAACAGGGCAAAGCCTAAAAATGTGCCTGCAACTGAGCCTATGGTTGAAGCAAGGCCGGCATAAACAAGATATTTGAACATAATCTCTTTATCCGTAAAGCCGAGAGCCTTGAAGGTGCCGAGACGTGTTCTTTCCTCTTCAATCATTCTTGTCATTGTGTTAAGGCACACAAGGGCGGCAACAAGGAAGAAGAACCAGGGGAAGATAAGAGAAATTGCCGCAGTTCTTTCTGCCGTGCGGTTGTATTCCTCATAGCCTGAAAGGGCATCGTCACGGTTATTTACATACCATTTTGCATTGTCAAGACCTAAAAGGAACTGCTGAGCCTCGTCAAGCTGGTTTCTTGCCATTTCAAGCTTCTCGTTAGCCTCGTTTTTAGCCTGCTGAAATTCCTCTTCAATTGTTTTGGCCTTGCTTTTAGCCATAATTACATTTGTTTCATAGGTTGTAATCTGGCTTCTCATATCTGAAAGCTGGCTTAAGACCTCAAGCTCTCCGAGCTGAATATCATAGCCTGCATTTGTAAGCTGCTTTTCTGCTTCGGCAAGCTCAAATTCTGCCGTAGCAAGGGTGGCTTCAAGCTGCTTTAACTGAGCAACAAGCTTTTCGGCCTCCTCAAGCTCAACCTTCTTTTCTGCAAGAACGGTCTTTGCCTGGGTAAGCTCCTGCTTTGAAGAGGCAATACGCAGCTCAAGGGTCTGAAGCTGAGGCTCCATATAAGCCATCATTTCTTCGGCGGTACCAACGGCAGTGAGTGACTGGATGGTGTTCACAATCTGGTCGACCTCTTCACCAACAAGACCTGCCTGAGTAAAACGGTCAATCATTCCTGCAATACCGCTGTCCTGGGTATTGTTGAACTGGTCCATTGCGGAACGGGTTGTTGCCAGAACATTTTCAAGGTAGGTTACGGTTGTGAGCATGCTTTCAACCTGAAGATTCGCAACGTTGAATTCAGTTTGTGCATTTGCAAGCTGAGTATCTGCATTTTTATATTTTTCAACCTTTTCCTTAGCCTCTTTATATTTGGTGTGCTTTTCCTCCCAGGCGGCATACTGAGTTGAATGCTCAAGCTTATGGGCGTCAATTGTGTTGGCAGCTTCTGTTGCCTTTTCGTTATATTCCTGCTTGTATTTTACAAGGTTGGCATCACCGTTTTGTGCCATATCAAGAATAAGGGCAACCTGAGCCTCACCCTCCTGAAGCTGAAGCTCAACCTGAGCCTTTGTTGTGGCGTATTCAGCTTCACTTTCTGCAACCTTTACGGTGTATTCTGCCTTAAGTGCACCTACTCTTCCTGCAAGAAGCTCGTGGGAGACGGTTGAGATATAATCAGTGTAATTTTTTACAAAAGCGTAATATTCATCGGAAAAGGGCTCGTAAAGACCTGAGTCCCTGAGCTTGATGCTCATGGCCGAATAATAGTTGCTTTTAAAGTTTTCCGAAGGGATGTAAACGAAGGTGCCGAGCTTACCCGTACCGACTGTTGTGTTACCTCTTTCGTAGGAAATGTATAAGGGGGTACGGATTATACCCACAACGGTGAACTGAGTGTTGCCGAGTGAACCGCTTATGTCAGTTCCGTCGCCTTCAATTGTAATAACTGAGCCGATTTTGAATTCCTTCGGAGTTGAAAGAAAGCTTTCGTCAACAAGGCACTGATTGGATGATGTGGGCCATGAGCCCTCCTTTAATTCGGGGCGGTTGATATAGGAGGGGTCATCATGACCGTTTGCACAGTTTATTGCTTTATTGATGTCAAGTGAAATTGCTCTTACGGTCATTTCGGAGCCGTCAATATCGCTTACGGCTTCCCCACCGACCTTGACAACACCGTCAACAAATTTTTCGCCTACTGCTGCTTCAACGCCTGTAACGGAGCCGATTACGGCAATATCGTTATCGGTGATGCCCGCTGTGGATATAATCTGAATATCCATAGCGTTGGAGGTGTCCATGTATTTTTCCAAGGTGTCATACATATCCGGTGCCGTTGCATTCATACCTGCAAAAAAGCTGATTCCCAGAGCGACAATTGCTATAATTGAGAAAAATCGTGGCGAGGTGCGCTCAATTGTCCGCAAGGCATCGGTTATAAGAATTTTATTTATTTTCATATCTTTTTACCACTCTAAATTTTCAACGGGAATGGGATTATCGTTAACGGCAATCTGAACAACCTTACCTGAACGCATAGTGATGATTCTGTCTGCCATATGAGCAAGGGCACTGTTGTGGGTGATAACTACAACGGTTGTACCCGTTTCGCGGCATGTCTTATGCAGTAAAGAAAGAATCTGCTTTGAGGTTTTGTAGTCAAGAGCACCCGTAGGCTCGTCACAAAGAAGAATTTTAGGATTCTTTGCAAGGGCTCTTGCAATGGAAACTCTCTGCTGCTCACCGCCTGAAAGCTGTGAGGGGAAGTTGTCCATTCTGTCCTTAAGACCAACCTTTTCAAGGATTCTTTCAGGCTTTATGGGCTTGCGGCACATCTGAGTGGCAAGCTCAACATTTTCAAGTGCCGTAAGGTTGGGCACAAGGTTATAAAACTGAAAAATGAAGCCTACATCATAGCGTCTGTAATCAACAAGCTGCTGCTTTGTAAGGTCGTTAATGGGCTTACCCGCAACTCTTACCTTGCCGTCATCGCAGCTGTCCATACCGCCTAAAATGTTAAGCACCGTACTTTTACCTGCACCTGAGGTACCCACGATAAGGCAGAATTCACCCTTTTCAATGGAGAATGAAACACCGTCAACGGCTGGAATAACTATTTCTCCCGTCTGGTATCTTCTGTATACACGGTCAAATTCAATAAAACTCATTATCTTTCACCTTTTGAATCAGTATTCTTTTCCTGTATTGTCTGTTTCGTAGTATTTTTCGTCAATTATCTCACCGGTTTTTTCATCCTTGATTTTTACCGTGCAGTGATACTCGTTCTCTGTTGTGAAAATCTGATAATACATACCGCATTCACCCAGGAAATAAGGAAGAAGGGAATGCTGGTCATCCTTTTTATAGCCTTCGCCGTCAACAAGCATAACAAGCTCATCAAAATTCGGAGAATAGCTTTCAAGCCTTTTAACATAAGGATATTCGCCTGAGTCAACAGTTTCACCGATGTTTCTCATAACCGTTGTGCCGATTTTAACAAGGTTAAGCTCGTAGGAAAGGGCACGCATAATAACGGTAACGGTCTGCTTTTTTTCATTTACCGCAGCTTCAATGTAGCCGAAGTCCTCACAGTATTTTTTTATGTCGTTACGGTATTTTTCATCAAGGAAAACAAGGGGCATAGTAACCTTTACCTCATCGTCTGCGGCTTCTCTGCCGAGAGTTGCTTCCTCTTTCATATATTCTGTTACAATATTGCCTTCATCGTCCTTATAAGCAACAAGGTTACCCTTCTGTTTGTTTTTACCGCAGGCTGCAAAAGAGAAAAGCACCGTAAGAGCAAGTGCCAGGCATATAATTTTCTTCATATTTATACCTCCGTTCAAGTTGTTTTAGCGTATAGTTATAATAATACTATTTATAACAGTATATCATTGTAGCATAGTTGAAGCTTAAATTCCACTGTATGGCACAAAAATTAACATATTTTTTATCAGTGGGTATAATCCTTACAAAACAACTGTAATTTTTGACAAAATTGACAGTAAATTCCCCCAATCTATATGTAAAAAAACAATAGACTTTTCCGTTTAAATTTGCTAAAATTTATAGGAATGAAAATGGACGCAGTTTCTGTATCCTTTTCAGTTACACTTATTTTGTTAAATTTTATTTTTCAGGAGGAGATTCCAATGGCTAAGAAATGGGTATACCTTTTCAAAGAAGGCAACGGAACAATGAGAGAGCTTCTCGGCGGTAAGGGTGCAAACCTTGCTGAAATGACAAATCTCGGACTTCCCGTTCCTCAGGGCTTCACAATTACAACTGAAGCTTGCACACAGTATTATGAAGACGGTCGCAAGATCAACGACGAAATCGTTGCTGAGATTATGGAAAACATCGACAAGATGGAAGAAATCACAGGCAAGAAGTTCGGTGACCTTGAAAGACCCCTTCTCGTTTCCGTTCGTTCAGGTGCACGTGCATCAATGCCCGGCATGATGGACACAATTCTCAACCTTGGTCTTAACGAAGATGTTGTTAAGGTTATGGCTGAAAGATCAGGCAACGAAAGATGGGCATATGACTGCTACAGAAGATTCATTCAGATGTACTCCGACGTTGTTATGGAAGTTGGTAAGAAGTACTTTGAAGAGCTTATCGACAAGATGAAGGAAGACAGAGGCGTAACTCAGGATACAGAGCTTACCGCTGCTGACCTCAAGGAGCTTGCAGAACAGTTCAAGGCTGAATATAAGGCTAAGATCGGTGCTGACTTCCCCACAGATCCCAAGGAACAGCTTATGGGCGCAGTTCAGGCTGTTTTCCGTTCATGGGACAACCCCCGTGCAAACGTTTACCGTCGTGACAACGATATTCCCTACTCATGGGGTACCGCTGTTAACGTTCAGGCTATGGCTTTCGGTAACATGGGTGAAGATTGCGGTACAGGTGTTGCTTTCACACGTGACCCCGCTACCGGTGAAAAGAAGCTTATGGGTGAATTCCTTACAAACGCACAGGGTGAAGACGTTGTTGCCGGCGTAAGAACTCCGATGCCCATCGCTGAAATGGAACAGAAGTTCCCCGCTGCTTTCAAGCAGTTTACAGAAGTTTGTGCACTTCTTGAAAATCACTATCATGATATGCAGGATATGGAGTTCACCGTTGAAAACGAAAAGCTCTATATGCTTCAGACACGTAACGGTAAGAGAACTGCACAGGCTGCTCTTCAGATCGCTGTTGACCTTGTTAACGAAGGCCACAAGACAAAGGAAGAAGCTGTTGCAATGATCGACCCCAGAAACCTTGACACTCTTCTTCATCCCCAGTTCGATGCAAAGGCACTTAAGGCTGCTACTCCCATCGGCAAGGGTCTTGGTGCATCACCCGGTGCTGCTTGCGGTAAGGTTGTATTCACAGCTGAAGATGCAGTTGCATGGAACGAAAAGGGCGAAAAGGTTATCCTTGTTCGTCTTGAAACATCACCCGAAGATATCACAGGTATGAAGGCTGCTCAGGGTATCCTTACAGTACGTGGCGGTATGACATCACACGCAGCTGTTGTTGCTCGTGGTATGGGTACTTGCTGTGTATCAGGTTGCCAGGAAATCGCAATGGACGAAGAAAACAAGAAGTTCGTTCTTGCAGGCAAGACATTCGTTGAAGGTTCAGAAATTTCAATCGACGGTTCAACAGGTAACATCTACGACGGTATCATCCCCACAGTAGACGCTGAAATTTCAGGTAACTTCGGCACAATCATGGGCTGGGCTGACGAATTCAGAACACTCAAGGTTAGAACAAACGCAGATACACCCGCTGACGCTAAGAAGGCTGTTGAACTCGGTGCAGAAGGTATCGGTCTTTGCCGTACAGAGCACATGTTCTTCGAAGGCAACAGAATCGACGCATTCCGTGAGATGATCTGCG